>NZ_JBTWMV010000050.1:0-51690 GCF_054850255.1 Streptomyces sp. 7R007
ACCGCCTGGTCCCCTACAACGGCGCCCTCGGCATCAAGACCGGCACCACCACCAAGGCCGGCGGCAACCTGCTCTTCGCCGCCACCAAGGAGGCCGGCGGCGAGACGGTCACCGTGGTCGGCGCGATCCTCGGCCAGCACACCGCGCCGATCATCGACACGGTCAACGCGGTCAGCAAGACGGCGATGCTCGCCGCCCAGGACGCGATCACCTCGGCGAAGATCCTGAAGAAGGGCACGGTCGTCGGCTACGTGGACGACAAGCTCGGCGGCCACACCCCGGTCGTGCTGACCAAGGACGTCACCGCGGTCGGCTGGGCGGGCCTGAAGGTGAAGCTGTCCTTCGCCGCCGACGACGTACCGCACTCCGCGAAGGCCGGCACCCGGGTCGGCACCCTCACCGTCGGCGACGGCACCGGCAGCGCGGTCAAGGTCCCGGTCGCCCTCCAGAAGGACCTCGCGGAACCGGGCTTCACGGCCAAGCTGACCCGCCTCGGCTGACCCGGCGGACACCACCGCACCACCCTGCACCACCCCGCGTCACCACCGCGCACCCCGTTGGAGCACCCACCAGGGAGCTCTCCGGCGGGGTGCGTGCTAGCGTCACGAAACGGGGCAGGTGCCGCTGACGGGACGCGGTTCGGGAACCCACCGGGACGTGGCCGTCAACGGACGGTCAACGGGACGCGTCCTAGAACAGAAGACAGGACACCCACGGGGAGTGCCTTAAAGGTGGCCACTGCGGAGCCGACACGCGCCGACGACGCCGATCCGGGCCCGGGAACCGGCCCGCGAATACGCGTACCCGCGTCGCCTGCGGACAGACGCGACGACGGTCGTACGCCAGGCCGCCCGGCAGGCGGCACGGCGGAACGCGCGAAGCGCGCACAGGTGTGGGGCGCCCGGTTCAAGGACGGCTTCCTGGCCCTGCGCGAGCGCCTCCTGCGTCACCCCGTCCTCTCCGTCACGGCGGTGGCCGGTGCCCTGCACGTCGTCTGGTTCTTCACGTTCGCGAACAGCGGCGGCGACCTGGCCGCCCAGGACGCGTGGGCGGAGTTCGTCGGCCGGCACCCCGACTCGGCGTACAACCTCGCCTGGTACGGCGGCATGCACCCGGTGTCGTACAGCATGGTGTCGCCGTATCTGATGTCGGTCCTCGGCGTGCGGACGACGATGATGCTGGCGGGGACCGTCTCGGCCGGGCTCCTGACGATGATCCTCATCCGCAGCCGGTCGGTGCGCAACCCGCTGTGGGCGGCCCTCGCGGGCGTCTACGCCTTCCTGTGCAACGCCGCCTCCGGGCGCGTCACCTTCGGCCTGGGCACCGTCTTCGCGCTGGGCGCGGTCGCCGTCGTCTTCTGCTGGCCGCACCGCTGGCGGCAGCGCCGCTGGGCGAAGGCCGCCTGCGCCGCGCCCCTGGCCGCCCTCGCCACCATGTCGTCCCCGGTGGCCGGCCTGTTCGTCGGCCTGGTCGCGGTCGCCCTGTTCCTGCAGAGGCGCCGCCCGGGCGCCTGGGCGCTGGGCCTGGCCCCCACCGCCGTCGTCGCCGTCTCGGCCTGGCTGTTCCCCTTCTCGGGCACCCAGCCCATGACGATCGCCTCGGTGATCCTGCCCCTGCTGTACGCGGTCCTGGTCTTCGCGCTGGTCCCCACGGGCTGGAAGACGGTCCGCCTGACCTCCGCGGTGTACGGCCTCGGAGTCGTCGGCGTCTGGCTGGTCAGCTCGCAGATCGGCTCGAACATCACCCGCCTGGCGATGCTGTTCGCGGGCGTGGCCCTGGCCGCCGCGCTGCCCTTCACGGTCCCGCGCTCGCGCAAGTGGTACCTGACCGTGCTGGCCCTGTCCGGCTTCGTCTTCTGGATCGGCTTCAAGGCCGTCGACGACGTCGTCCACACCACCCCGCGCGCCTCCTGGGCACGCGAGCTGGCGCCCCTGGTCAACGAGCTGCAGGACGTCGGCGCCGAGAAGGGCCGGGTCGAGGTGGTCCCGGCCCGCTCCCACATCGAGGCATCCACCCTCGCGCCCTACGTCAACCTGGCCCGCGGCTGGAACCGCCAGGCCGACATGGAGCGCAACCCGCTCTTCTACGACGACACGCTCAACTCGGCGAACTACCACGAGTGGCTCCAGCGCTGGGCGGTCCACTTCGTGGTGCTGCCCAAGGACGAACCGGACGGCGACGGCGGCGAGCGCGAGCGGGAGCTCGTCCAGCGGGGCATGCCGTACCTGAAGCAGATCTGGGGCGACGCAAACTGGCAGCTGTTCCGGGTCACCGACGCCACCCCCCTCGCCGACCCGCCCGCCACGGTGGACCGCGCCGACCAGGGGGAGCTGACGATCGAGGTGAAGCAGCCCGGCCGGGTCCTGATCCGGGTCCCCTACTCGCCCTGGCTCGGCCTGGTCGACGCCAAGGGCAAGGGCGTCAAGCCGCCCCAGGAGACCGACGCCTCCAAGCACCGCGCCGACGGCACCCCGAAGACGTACGACAACGTCAACGGCTGTCTGATGCAGGCCGAGGAGGACGCCAAGGGCGACAAGTGGACCGTCCTGCTGGCCCCGAAGGCGGGCACGTACCGGCTGGGGGCGCCGTACCAGCTGCCGCGCGGCACCCCGTGCCCGGACGAGCTGAAGTGACCGCCGGCGGGCCGTACGGTCACGCCGGCCCGTCTAGCGCGTGAGCTGTGCCTCCACCGCCGCCACGACCTCCGCCGCCTCCGGCTCGGTCTGCGGTGAGAAGCGGGCGGCCACCCTGCCGTCGCGGCCGATGAGGAACTTCTCGAAGTTCCAGCGGATGTCACCGCTGTGGCCCTCGGCGTCGGCGAAGCCGACCAGGCGGTCGTAGAGCGCGTGCCGCCCCTCGCCGTTGACCTCGACCTTCTCGGTCATCGGGAAGGTCACGCCGTACGTGGCCGAGCAGAACTCGGCGATCTCCTCGGCGCTGCCCGGCTCCTGCCCCAGGAACTGGTTGCAGGGCACGCCGAGGACGGTGAAGCCCTGGCCGGCGTAGCGCTCGTGGAGGCGTTCCAGGCCGGCGTACTGCGGGGTCAGGCCGCACTTGGAGGCCACGTTCACGATGAGGACGGCCTGGCCCGCGTACTGGGACAGGTCCGCGGAACCGCCGGTGAGTGCACCGATCTCGACGTCCAGCACGGAGTCGGTGTTGTCTGCAGTCGTCATGGGCGGATGCTAACTCCGCCGGGTGACGGGCGGGTTCGGCGGGCCCGGTGAGCCGGCGGGGACGCGGGAGGCGTCGACCAGGACCTGGCCGGCGGGCGTGCGCGAGTACAGCACCGACCGGCCCGCGCGCCGGCGCTCCACCAGCCCGGCGTCCCGCAGCACCCGCAGATGCCGGCCCACCGAGCCGAGCGCCTGCCCGGTCACGGCGACCAGCTGGCTGGTGCTCATGGGGGAGGCCAGGAGGACCAGGACGGTGGCGCGACCCGTGCCGAGGAGCGCGCCCAGGCTCTCGGGCACGCTGCGGGCACCCGGGTCGGCGAGGGCGCCCGCGCAGCCGTAGACCACGGCGTACCGCCTCGGCTCCTCCCAGGTCGCCCAGCCGCGCCCGGAGGTGACCGGCACGAAGAGGAGCTCGGCGCCGGAGATCTCGCGGGGCGGGCGCTCCTGGAGGTTCACCTGGAGCCGGTCGCCGCCCAGCCAGCGCGTCTTCCCCGGGGTCAGGCAGTCCACGACCGCCGCCCAGCCGCCCCGGCTCACCTGCGCCGTCCGGGCGACCACGTCCGCCTCCAGGACCCGCCGGCGGCGCGCCCAGTACGGCCGTACGGTCCGGGTCCAGACGTGGGCGAGGAGCCCGGCCGCCCGCTGCGGCAGATCGTCGCGCTCCAGGGCGGCGGGGAGCGGGCCGCGCAGGGAGACCCGCAGGTCGGCGCGGGCGGCGGCGGGGTCGGTGGCCCGGATGCGGGCCAGCGTCTCCTCCAGGGGCGTCCCCTCGCGCGGGAGCGGGGCGAGGAAGTCGGCGATCCAGGACCGGCCGAGCCCGGCGTGCACGAGCCGCTCGGTCACCGGGTCGGCCGCGAGCAGCGCCCGGTATCCCGGCAGGTGGGTCCGCAGCCAGGCCGCCTCGCCCGGATGGGCGGAGGTGCCCCGGTGCAGCAGGATCAGGCTCGCGAAGGTCTCGGTGAACGGGCAGACCACGAACCGGCTGCGGGCGAGGGTGTCGGCGTCGACCTGCCACCAGCCCATGGGACCCCCCGGAGGTTTCGCGGACGCGCGAAACAATAACCGTCGCGCGACGCCCGGTCCGAGACTCCGGTGCATGCGCAGCTACCGAACCCTGTTCGCCACACCGGAGTTCACCCCGTTCCTGCTCTCCTTCGCCGCCTCCGGTGCGGCCCAGACGATCAGCGGCCTGGCACTCGGCACGCTGGTCTTCCGGCACACCGGCTCGCCCCTGCTGACGGCGGTGAGCATGTTCGGGCCGCAACTCGCGCAGGTCCTCGGGGCCACGTTCCTGCTGTCGGCGGCCGACCGGATGCCGCCCCGGGCCGTGCTGACCGGCATCGGCCTGGCCTTCGCGGCCGTCACGGCGGTCCAGTCGCTGCCCGGCCTGCCGGTCGCGGCCCTCCTGGGCGCCGTGTTCCTCCAGGGCCTGGTCGCCTCCCTGGGCGGGGGAGTGCGCGGCGGGCTGCTGTCCGAGATCCTCTCCAGGGAGGGCTACGTCCTGGGGCGTTCGGTGTTCAACATGCTCTGGGGCGTGATCCAGATGGCCGGGTTCGCGGCGGGCGGCACGCTGCTGACGGTCCTGTCCCCGGGCAGCTGCCTGCTGCTGTCGGCGGCGCTCTACCTGGTGTCGGCCCTGGTCACCCGTCTCGGCCTGACGGCCCGCCCGCCCCGCGCCGCCGGCCGCCCCTCGGTCGCGGCGACCTGGCGCACCAACGCCCTGCTGTGGTCCTCGCGCCCCCGCCGCCTCACCCTGCTGGGCCTGTGGGTGCCCAACGGTCTGGTGGTGGGCTGCGACTCGCTGTTCGTCTCCTACGACCCCGGGGCGGCGGGCGCGCTCTTCGCGTGCGGGGCGCTCGGCATGTTCGCCGGTGACGTGACCGTCGGCCGCCTGGTGCCGCCCGCGCTGCGGCCCCGGCTGGCCACCCCGCTGCGGCTGCTGCTGGCGGTGCCGTACCTGTTCTTCGTGCTGCGGCCGGGGGTGGTCTGGGCCGCCGTGGCCACCTGCGTCGCCTCCGTCGGCTACGCGGCCTCCCTCGTCCTCCAGGAACGCCTGATGTCCCTCACCCCGGAGGAACTCGCGGGCCACACCCTGGGATTGAACTCCGCCGGCATGCTCACCGCCCAGGGCGTGTCCGCCACCCTGGCGGGCTCGGTGGCCCAACTCACCTCGCCCGCCCTGGCGATGACGCTGATGGCGTCCGCGTCGGTCGTCGTGACGCTGGCGCTGGCTATGGCTGGCCGGCGTCCGGCCGCTGCTCCACGGACGGCGCCGGAGCCGGGACCGGAGCCGGTGCGGGGACTGGAGCCGGAGCCGCGGGAGCCGTAGCCGCGAACTGCTGGGCCGCCTTGTCGAAGTAGCGCAGCAGCTCCACCGGGAACGGCATCACGAGCGTCGAGTTCTTCTCGGCCGCGACCTCCACGACCGTCTGCAGGAGCCGCAGTTGCATGGCCTCCGGGGTGTCGGACATGATCCGCGACGCGTTGGCCAGCTGCTGCGCGGCCTGGAACTCGCCGTCCGCGGTGATGACCCGGGCCCGCCGCTCGCGCTCGGCCTCGGCCTGCCGGGACATGGACCGCTTGAGGGACTCGGGCAGCTGGACGTCCTTGATCTCGACGCGGTCGATGTGGACGCCCCAGCCGGCCGCCGGGCTGTCGATCATCAACGCCAGCCCCTCGTGCAGCCGTTCGCGGTCCGAGAGCAGGTCGTCGAGGTCGCTCTTGCCGATGATGGAGCGCAGGGACGACTGGGCGACCTGGCCGACGGCGAAGACGTAGTCCTGCACCTCGATGGCGGCCCGTACGGGGTCGGTGACGCGGAAGTAGACGACGGCGTCGACCTTGACCGAGACGTTGTCCTTGGTGATGCCCTCCTGGGTGGGCACGGGCATGGTGACCACCTGGACGTTCACCTTGCGCATCCGGTCGGCGAAGGGGATCAGGAAGGTGATGCCGGGCTGCCGGTAGCCCGGTCGCGCCTTGCCGAAGCGGAACACGACCCCGCGCTCGACCTGGTTGACCACCCGCATGCCGCCGCGCAGCACGAGCAGGGCCGCCACGGCCACCAGCACGACCGCGACCACAGTGCCTTCCATGGCACTCCATTCCTCGGAAGGATTTCCCCGAAAGGATCGAGACAAGGATGAGGACACCGGACGGAGCCGGATGGATGCGGTCGCAGGCGTCAGGAGATCGTCAAGAAACGGGCCCCGCGCCCAGGGTCGTCGTCGTGGGCGCCGGCTTCGGCGGGATCGCCGCCGCCGCCGAACTGCTGCGGCACGGGCTGGACGACGTGACCGTGCTGGAGGCGGCGCCGGAGCTCGGCGGCACCTGGTACCACAACCGCTACCCGGGCGCCGCCTGTGACGTGCCGAGCCACCTGTACTCGTACTCCTTCGCCCAACGCGCCTGCTGGCAGCGCCTGTTCTCGCGCCGGGACGAGATCCTGCGCTACGCCCGGGAGACCGCCGACGCCCTCGGTGTCACCCCGCGCGTCGTCACCGGTACGACGGTCACGGCCTGCCTCTGGGACGACCGCACCCGCACCTGGACGGTCCGCAGCCGCCCCACGGACACGGACGGGCCGGAACGGGAGCGCACCGCCGACGCGGTGGTGCTCGCCACCGGCCAGCTGGACAAGCCCGCCCTGCCCGCCGTGCCGGGCCTGCCGGACTTCGCGGGCCACAGCTTCCACTCCGCCCGCTGGGACGCGGACCACGACCTGCGGGGCACCCGGGTGGCGGTGATCGGAACGGGCGCCAGCGCGGTGCAACTGGTCCCGGAGATAGCCCCGTCGGCCGCCCACGTGACGGTCTTCCAGCGCACCGGCAACTGGTTCCTGCCCCGCCCGGACCGCCCCCTGCCGGCACCGCTGAACCGGGCGCTGCGCATACCGGCGTTCCGCCGGGCCTGGCGCCGCCTGATCCAGCACGCCGTGGAGCTGCTCACCCTGTGCATCCGGCACCCGCGGACGGTCGGACGCGTCGGCGCCCTGCTCTCCGCCGCCCACATGCGCCGCCAGCTGCCCGACCCCGCACTGCGCCGCCGGATCTGGCCCGACTACCCCTTCGGCTGCAAACGCGTCCTGCTCAGCTCCGACTTCCTGCCCGCGCTGCGCCGCCCGAACGTGGAGCTGGTGACGGAACCGATCGTGCGGATGACCCCCGAGGGGCCCCTGACGGCGGACGGCCGCCGGCACGACGTCGACTGCGTGATCTACGCGACCGGCTTCCGTACGAACACCTTCATGCTGCCGATGAAGGTCACCGGCACGGGCGGCCGCCCGATCGAGGAGGCGTGGGCCGACGGCCCCCGGGCCCACCTGGGCATCACGGTCGCCGGATTCCCCTCCCTCTTCCTGATGTACGGCCCCCACACCAACACCTCCGGCGGCTCGATCCTGTTCTTCCTGGAGGCGCAGGCGTCGTACGTCCGCCAGGCCCTGCAGCTGACCCGCCGCGCCGGCGCGGCGGCCCTGGACGTCCGCCCGGAGGTGCAGGAGGCGAGCCTGAACGCCGTACGCGCCCGCTTCGACGGCACGGCCTGGCAGTCCTGCTCCTCCTGGTACCGCACCCCCGACGGCCGGGACGTCGCCAACTGGCCGGGCTACATGCGCGAGTACGCGGCCCGGACGCGGCGGCCGGACCCGGCGGAGTACCGCTTCCTCTTCAAGTGAACGGGTCGACGTGGTGGGCGCCGAAGTCCCGCAGGTAGGCGCAGAGTTCGGGGGGCCGGTAAGGATTGGCCTCGGTGCAGGGGTTCGGGCCGTGCCGGTCCGCGGCGGTCACCGACAGGTACTCGCAGCCGTCGAGCCCGTGCACGACGTCCTTGTCCTGCGCGCGCCCGATGGGACGGTGCAGCGGCCTGACGAGCCTGTACAGCTTGGTGTACGACTCGTGGACCTTGCCGGGATGGGACCACTTCTTCGCACCGAGGGCGGCGGGGTCGACGTGGAGACCGTAGGCGCAGGCGTGGTGGACCATCCAGCGCAGGGTCAGGTCGGACTGGGTGGTGTCGTCCTTGTACGCGCCCCCGACGTCGACGTGCACCCCGCTGAACCACACCTGCCTCAGCACCTGGTTCCTCTCGACGGCCTTCGCCTGCTGGTGCCAGAGCGTCGGCGCGAACATCGGCCGCTTCTCGTCGATGGCCAGCGCGTGGAAGGCGCCCTCGACCCGGGCGCTGAGGGTGGTGTCGTGGAAGGCCCAGCGCCGGTTGATCCAGTCGGCCAGCGGCTTCAGCGGCCGGGATCGCGGGACGGGGATGCCGAGGGACCCCACCGTGTCCCACACGCCGATGAAGCGGATGCCCGTCTCGTGGGCGTAGGCGTCGCGGAACTCCTTGGCGGCGTCGGAGCCCGGCTCCTTGTCGCGGGCCCGGTACAGGGCCCACGCCTCCTTGACGCGGTCCTTCTGATCGGCGTGCAGAATCCCGGAGTTGCGGATCAGCCCCGCCAGGCTGCGCGCGGTGAACGCGCCCCGGCTGAAGCCGAACAGGTAGAGCCGGTCGCCGGGCTGGAAGTGGTCGACGAGGAACGTGTACGCCTCCAGCACCTTCCCCGACAGCCCCCGGCCGAAGGCACCGCCGGTCAGACGGTCGCCGCGCCCCGTGCCGACGCCCGCCACGTAGTGCACCTCCTGCACCGTCCCGTCGGGCGTCACCTCGGGTATCGCCTTCCACAGCCTGACCACGTTGGTCGGACAGCGCTGGCCGGCGAAGTCCCACGTTCCGTCGCAGCAGATCACCAGGTTCTTGACCATGGCGTCTCGCCTCCCTGGAAAGTCCCCCCTGGGGCCCCCGTGAAGTCCCTTTGGAGACAAGAGCCCGCGGCCGCCCCGCAGATACAGCGGGGCGGCCGCGGGCCGTCAGGCCACGACGGTGAACAGGCCCGACTTCTCACCCAGCCTGGCGAGGGAGACCTTGCCGGGGATGCCGTTGGCGTCGGCGCCGGTGTAGCCGAGGTGGTGCTGCCACTTGGCGTAGGCGGCGACGGTGGTGGTGCCGAAGGAGCCGTCGCCGGCGTAGGTCCGGGCCAGGTAGCCCAGCTTGACCAGGGCGGCCTCGACGAGGTTGGTGCCCGCCAGGTAGGTGACGTGGCCCTGCTGGGCGCCGGGGTCGCTCTTCGCGGCGGCGACCAGCCGGGACAGGTCGACGCGGGGCTTGGTCGCCTTGCCCGTGCCGGTGGTCGACTTGCCGGGCCTGGCGGCCAGCTGCTTCCTCACGTCCGCCCGGAAGTCGTCCATGTCGAAGCTCGGGTCGACCTTGCCGGGCTGGGTCTCCTTGTGCCCGGCGACCGACTTCTCGCTCCAGCCGTGCGCCCGGCAGATCGCGGCGGCCCACAGCACGGCCTGCCGGTACTGCGCGTCCGGGTAGGGGTCGTCACTCTTGCCGGTGTTCTCGATCTCCAGGCCGTACAGGCAGTCGTTGCCGTCGGCGGTGGCGAGGTCGTCGTGCGGGAGCGCCTTCTCCTGGCGCAGGGCGCCGAGCACGTCCGGGTCGGCGAGGCCGGCGTGGTTGGCGCGGCCGTGCCCGATCATCCACAGGCCGTCCGTCTTGCCCAGCCAGGCGTGGCAGAGGGGGCCGGGAAGGTCGGATCTGCCGTTGTAGCAGAGCTCCTTGTCGTTGTGCCCCGCGGTGTGGTGGATCAGTACGCCGATCACGGGACCGAAGCCCTTGCCGGTCGCCGCCTCGCGGTTGTGGGTCTTCCAGCCGGCGTGCTCGTGGACGGTGAGGCCCTCGGCCTTCAGCACGGCGAGCATCTTCTCGGCGGACAGAGGTGTGGCCATGGGGTGCCGACCCTTCAGGGTGTAAGTGGACTCGTCCCCACAGGAGTTGGGGGCCGGACGCCCATCCTTGCACCGCCGGCCGCGCGCAGGCGTGAGCACGCGTACTCAGCCCCTACTCATCCGGGTGACCGCACCGGGCGTCTACGAGGCCGAGAACGCCGTCACCCGGACGCCCGTGTCGCAGACGCGCACGGTCGTCGTCCGGCCCGCGCTCGTGGTGAACTTCGGGCTCAGCGCCCGCGATTCGCCGGGCGGCACCACGTCGACCCCCTTGACCACGTCGCACTCGTCGACGCTCGTGAAGGTGAGCGCGGCCGACGCGGAGGCACCCCGCGCGAGCGTGACCTTCGCGGCGTCGGCGGTCGACCCGGCCCAGTCCACCGGCAGTTCCATCCGGCCCGCCTCACCCGTGAACAGCAGGGAGGGGAAGCCGCGCACCGTGCAGGAGGCGTCCCCCCTGTTGGTGATGACGACCGAGGCCCGGCCCTGGCCGGTGCTGCGCGCCACGGCCGTCAGGTCCTTCGTACGGCAGTGGTCGGCGGCGGGGCTGGGCAGGGAGTCGGCGCCGAGCAGCACATCACCCGGCGAGGTCGAGGCGCCACCCGAGCCCGAGCCGCCGGCACCCGTTCCCGACCCGCCCCTGGTCGCCGTACCCGACGCAGCGGAAGGCGAGGTGGCGCGCGCGGCCGTACCGCTGCCCGCGCTCTCCGCCGCGCCGGACGAGCCCGCCGACGACGAGCAGCCGACCGTGCCGACGAGGAGCAGGAGCGTGACCGCGATCGGGACTCGGCGCATGGTTCCTGCCAGCTTTCGAACGGATTAACGGAGTCGGTACAGCAAGGGTGAGCGTATTGCATAGAATCCAGGCCGATCACGTTCACCGGCGCTGCGCAGCGCACCGCCTTTGGGGGGAAGGGCACGCCTGTGCACCCGAACAGCGACACCAACGGCATACGCCGCCGCCGTTTTCTCGGTGCCTCGGCCGTCTCGCTCGGCGCCGCCGGCGCGGTGGCCGCCGGGCAGTTGCTGACCGGCAGCGCCTCCGCGTCCGTCGGCGGCGCGACCGCCACCGCCGGGGCCGGCACGTCGGTGACCGGCACGGTCTTCAAGCTGGGCGTCGCCTCCGGCGACCCGCTGCCCACCGCGATCGTGCTGTGGACCCGGATCACCCCCGCCAACCAGGGCAACTCCGGCATCCTGCCGCCCACCGTCCCGGTGACCTGGGAACTCGCCTCCGACAGCGGCTTCACCACCATCGTCAAGAGCGGGACGGCGACCGCGAGCAGCAGCCTCGCCCACAGCGTCCACGTCGACGTGACCGGCCTGTCCCCGGCCACCGACTACTGGTACCGCTTCAAGGCGCTCGGCCACACCTCCCGCACCGGCCGCACCCGCACCGCCCCCGCCGCCGGCAGCAGCCCCGCCAACCTGCGCATCGCGCTGGCCTCCTGCCAGAACTGGCAGCACGGCTACTTCACCGTCTACCAGGACATGCGCGCGCAGAAGCCGGACCTGGTGCTCTTCGTCGGCGACTACATCTACGAGAGCTCCGCCTTCTCCTACCGCGTCCGCCGCCACGAGGGTTCGGGATCGCCCGTCACGCTCGCCCAGTACCGGGCCCGCCACGAGCAGTACAACACCGACCCGGACCTGCAGGCGATGCGCGCCGGCGCGCCCTTCGTCGTGGTCTACGACGACCACGAGGTGGAGCAGGACTGGGCCGGTGACGTCGCGAACGACCCCGTCGCCTGGCCCACCGACAAGTTCCTGGCCCGCCGCGCCGCCGCCTTCCAGGCGTTCTACGAGCACATGCCGATCCGCACCGCGCAGAAGCCCAGCGGCCCGGACGTGCTGATCTACCGCAAGCTCGACTTCGGCACCCTGGCCCGGCTGCACGTCCTGGACACCCGCCAGTACCGCGACGACCAGGCGACCACGCAGGAGGGCGCCATGGAGACCGGCCGGGTCATCATGGGCGACACCCAGCGGAACTGGCTGGTCGACAGCATGCGCACCTCGGGCCGGCAGTGGAACCTCGTCGCCTCCCAGGTGATGATGGCCGAGACCGACCTGCTGGCCGGCGAGGGCAAGGAGTGGTTCTACGACGCCTGGGACGGCTACCAGGTCGAACGCAACGCCCTGCTCGCCGACTTCCAGGACGTCCGCAACCCCGTGGTGCTCTCCGGCGACCGGCACCGCACGATCGTCAGCGACCTCAAGCTGGACTACGGCGACCCGGACTCCAAGGTGGTCGGCGCCGAGTTCGTCGGAACCTCCATCTCCAGCAACGGCGACGAGGACCTGGAGGCCTTCGCCGCCGAGTGGGCGCCCAAGCTGGCGGACAACCCGCACTGGAAGATCATCGACGCCCGGCGCGGCTATGTGCTCCTCGACATCACCCCGGACGGCATCGACGCCCAGCTGCGGACCATCTCCACCGTGCTGACCCGCGACGGCACGACCACCACGGGCGCGACCTTCCGGGTGGACGACGGGGTGCCGGGCGTGTACCGGACGGACGTGCAGAGCGGGAGCTCGGCGAGCGCGAGCGCCAGCACGGATGCGAGTGAGAGCGCCGGTGAGAGCCCGAGCGCCGACACCGCGTCCCCGTCCGTCGCCGACACCGCCACCGCCACGGCCGCCTCCGCCGACGCATCGACCACCCCCTGACCCCGGGAGACCACGTGCTCACCACCCGATCCCGGCGGCGCGACGCGGCCCACAGACACCGGCGCCCCCTGGCCGTGAAGGCGTCCGCGCTGGCCGGCGCCGTGGCGGTGCTCGCGGCCGGCGTCTTCACCCTGCTGCCCGGCGACGCGGACGCCACCACCCCGGCGCGCGGCGACTTCGACGGCGACGGCACCTCCGACCTGGTCTACCGCAACGTGGCGGGGCAGCTGTACGTCAACACCGGCGCCGCCGAGACGATGGCCCTCGACGCCGACGTGTCCAAGGTCAAGGACGTCCTCACGCCCGGCGACCTCGACGGCGACGGCGTCCAGGACGTGCTGACCCTCAGCTCCAGCGGGACGCTCTCCTTCCACCCCGGGATCTACGCCCGCGTCCCCGGCGGCCTCGGCTCCCGCCGTACCGTCGCCACCGGCTGGCAGGCGTACAACAAGATCGCCGCCCCCGGTGACATGAACGCCGACGGCAAGGCCGACCTGCTCGCCCGCACCCCCTCCGGCACCCTGTACTACTACCCGGGCCTGGGCACCGGCGCCTTCGGCAGCCGCGTGAAGATCGGCACCGGCTGGCAGCAGTACGACGAGTTGATCGGCGCCGGCGACCTCAACGGCGACGGCGTCGGCGACCTGCTGGCCCGCACCCCGGCCGGCGTCCTCTACCGCTACCTGGGCAAGAAGGGCGGCACCTTCAGCGCCAAGGTGAAGGACGCCAGGACCGAGTGGGGGTCGTACAACCAGATCATCGGCGGCGGCGACTGGGACGGCAACGGCAAGACCGACCTGCTGGCCCGCGACTACTCCGGCAACCTCTGGTTCTACCCGGGCAACGGCAACGGCACCTTCGGCACCCGCGCCGCCCGCAGCAAGGGCTGGGCCAAGGCCACCCAGTTCGCGGACGCCGGCAACACCCCGCACTTCGGCAAGTACGGGATCATGGCCCGCACCTCGGCCGGCAGCGTCTACAGCTACCAGGTCACCGGCACCGGCACGCTCACCGCGAAGTTCCTGATCGGCTCGGCCTGGCCGTCCGCCGGCACCCGCCTCGCCTACGCCTCCTCCCTGCGCGACGGCGGCCTGGCCGACCTGGTCGTGCACTCCGTCAGCGGCGGCCAGCTCACCAACCCGGCGTTCTACGCCCTGTCCGACCCCAAGCTGGCCACCGGCTCCACCTCCTACAACCGGATCGTCGGCCCCGGCGACGTGACCGGCGACGGCAAGGGCGACCTGCTGGCCGTGACGACCGGCGGCACGCTCTACCTCTACGCCGGTGACGGCACCGGCACGAACGTCGCCGGCCGAGTGAAGATCGGCACCGGCTGGCAGCAGTACAACGCCCTGGTCGGCGGCGGCGACTTCACCGGCGACGGCCGCCCCGACCTGCTGGCCCGCGACGGCTCCGGCACCCTGTGGCGCTACGCCGGCACCGGCAGCGCCTCCGCGCCCTTCGCGGCCCGGGTGAAGATCGGCACCGGCTGGCAGCAGTACAAGAAGCTGGTCTCGCCCGGCGACGCCAACGGCGACGGCAAGGCCGACCTGATGGCCACCAACTCCTCCGGCGCCCTGTACTTCTACGCGGGCACCGGCACCGGCACCTTCAAGGGCCGGGTCGCCAAGGCCACCAGCGGCTGGAGCAGTTGGGCCGACCTGCTGTGAGTCACGGCGCGGGGACGGGCTCCTCGCGCCGGTCCCGGGCCGCCGCCCGCGCCTTGAGGGTGCGCGGGCCGAAGACGGCCAGGACGACCGCGCCGACCAGCCAGGTCCCGGCGATGAAGAAGAACACGCTGCGGTAGCCGCTGCCCTGGTAGAGGGCCGCGACGATCAGCGGCCCGGCGGCGTTCGACAGGCGGCCCAGGCCGTAGGAGACGCCGGTGCCCAGGGAGCGGCTGCGGGTGTCGAACAGCTCGGGCGAGTAGGCGTAGGCGAGGGCGGTGTAGCCGCGCTCGAACAGGTTGACCAGGAACCCGAAGACGACGATCAGCGCCGGGTCGAAGGTCAGCCCGTACAGCAGACCGCACACCGCGATGACCGCGCCGAACACCGCCAGGCACCACTTGCGTTCGAAGCGGTCGGTGACCAGGGCCGCCAGATACGAGCCCAGCGGCGCGCCGACGGTGGTGAGGGCGACGTAGAAGACGGACTTCTCGACGCTGAAGCCCTCCTTGGCGAGCAGGGTGGGCGCCCAGCTGGAGTAGCCGAAGAAGCCGATGGTCTGGGTCACCCACAACACGGTGAGCAGCAGCGTCGGGAAGAGGTACCTGCGCTGGAGCAGCAGCTTCAGCGGGGCCCGGGTCGCCGGGGTCTCCGCGACGGGCGGCGCCGGCTCGGGCAGGGGGCCCTTCTCGGCGGCGACGCTCGCCTCGATCTCCCGCAGGATCTCCTCGGCCCGGGCGTGCTCCCCGCGGCTCTCGTGCCAGCGGGGCGACTCCTTCAGCCGCCGCGTGAACAGCACGAGCAGGATGCCCAGCGAGCCCCACAGGTAGATCAGCCGCCACGACCAGTCGCTCAGCGGGACGACCGCGCTGGCGACCAGGTTGGTGGCCGGGGTGCCGCAGATGCCGATGACGATGGCGTACGCCTGGAACTTGCCGCGCACGGCCGCCGGGTACAGCTCGTTGACGTAGATCACCGCGACCACGGTCATCGCGGCCAGCCCGGCCGAGGTCAGCACCCGGAAGACGCCCAGCGAGACGATGTCCCAGGAGAAGACGGAGGCGAGGGAGAAGACGCCGAACCACAAGGTGGTCCACAGCAGCGCCCGTTTGCGGCCGAACCGGTCGGCGAGGGCGCCGGCCACGACGGACCCGAGGAACATGCCGACGAACGACAGCGAGGTGACGTAGGCGACCTGGTCGATCGTCACGCCCCACAGCCTGATCAGCTTGGGGGCGGTCGTGGCGAAGGTGTTGATGTCCGCGAACTCGAAGAAGTACGCGAACGACACGGCCAGCAGGGTGACCTTGTGGAACCGGCCGATCGGCAGCCGGTTCAGCCGGTTCAGGGAGTTGGGGTGGGACATGGTCAGGCCTCCTCGCCGGGCCAGTACAGGTTCATCGGGTTGGCGACCAGCAACCGGTGCCGCTGTTCGTCGGTCACCGCGATGTGCGGCACGAAGTCGACCAGGAGCCCGTCGTCGGGCATGTGGCCGGTGAGGTTGGGGTGCGGCCAGTCGGTGCCCCACAGCACGCGGTCCGGGAACTCCTCGACCACCCGCCGGGCGAACGGCACGACGTCGGCGTACGGATGCCGCTCGCCGTCCCGGGCAGCCGGGCCGGTCACGCTCAGCCGCTCCGGACAACTCACCTTCACCCAGGCGTCGTTGGCGGCCACGAAGCGCAGGAACCGGCTGAACTCGGGGCCGTCCGCCGGCTGTGTGACGTCCGGGCGGCCCATGTGGTCGATCACCAGCGGGGTGGGCAGGGAGGCGAAGAAGTCCTCCAGTCCGGGCAGGTCGGCCGCCTCGAAGTAGAGGACGACGTGCCAGCCCAGCGGGGCGATCTTCTGCGCGATCGCGCTCAGTTCGTCCCGGGGCGAGGCGTCGACCAGCCGCCGTACGAAGTTGAAGCGCACCCCGCGCACGCCGGCCTCGTGCAGCCCGGCCAGCTCGTCCTCGGTGACGTCCGGGCGGACGGTCGCGACGCCGCGCGCCCGGCCGCCGGAGGCGCGGACGGCGTCCAGCATCGCGGAGTTGTCCGCGCCGTGGCAGGTGGCCTGCACGATGACATTGCGGGAGACTCCCAAGTGGTCGCGCAGCGCGAAGAGTTGCTCCCTGCTCGCGTCGCAGGGCGTGTACTTGCGCTCCGGTGCGAAGGGGAACGCGGCCTGCGGGCCGAAGACATGGCAGTGGGCGTCGACCGTGCCGGGTGGCAGCCGGAAGGCGGGCTTCGCGGGACGCGGGTGCCAGTCCAGCCAGCCCGGGGTCTTGGGAGAGGTCGCCGTGCTCATGGTGGTCCTCCTCACCGGCCCTGCCGCTTGAGCAGCGCGTCCAGCCGCGGGTACACCGCGCGGGCGTTGTGCTCCTGGATGGCGGCCTGGTCCTCGGCGGGCAGCTTCACCGCCTCGACATAGCGGCGGGTGTCGTCGAAGTGGTGGCCGGTGCACGGGTCGACGTCCCGGACCGCGCCGATCATCTCCGAGGCGAACAGCACGTTCTTCGCCGGTACGACGCCGAGCAGGAGGTCGATGCCGGGCTGGTGGTAGACGCAGGTGTCGAAGTAGACGTTGCCGAGGACGTGTTCGGAGAGCTCCGGCTTGCCCAGCGCCATCGCCAGTCCCCGGAAGCGGCCCCAGTGGTAGGGCACCGCGCCGCCGCCGTGCGGGATGACGAACCGCAGGGTCGGGAAGTCGGCGAACAGGTCGCCCTGCACGAGCTGCATGAACGCCGTGGTGTCGGCGTTGAGGTAGTGCGCGCCGGTGGTGTGGAAGGCCGGGTTGACGCTCGTGCTGACGTGGATCATCGCCGGGATGTCGTACTCGGCCATCTTCTCGTACACCGGGTACCAGGACCGGTCCGTCAGCGGCGGGGCGGTCCAGTGGCCGCCGGAGGGGTCGGGGTTGAGGTTGACCGCGACCGCACCGAACTCCTCCACGCAGCGGACCAGTTCGGGGACGCAGGTGGCGGGGTCGACGCCGGGCGACTGCGGGAGCATCGCGGCCGGCACGAACCGCTCCGGGTACAACTGGCTGACCCGGTGGCAGAGTTCGTTGCAGATCGCCGCCCACTCGGCGGACGTGCGGAAGTCGCCGACGTGGTGCGCCATGAAGGAGGCGCGGGGCGAGAACACCGTGACGTCGATGCCCCGTTCGTCCATCAGCCGCAGCTGGTTCGGCTCGATCGACTCGCGCAGCTCGTCGTCGCCGATGCGCAGATCCGCGCGGGCGGGGGCCGACGCCGGATCGGCGAGCGCGGCGATCTGCCGCTCGCGCCAGGCCGCCAGGGCGGGCGGGGCGGTCGTGTAGTGGCCGTGGCAGTCGATGATCATGGCTGCTTCCTTCGCGGTACGTCGTCCTTGACCACCGCAGCCTCGCCGCGCCCGGCCGGTCGCCGGCAGACGCCGCGTCCCGGAACTAACCTCCCCTTAACATTCCGGCCGCCCTGCTGACCTCGTGGTTTACATTCGGGAGCGGAACGGCGGGCGAAGGGAGGTGCGGATGCAGATCCTGCTGGCCGAGGACGACGACGGCGTGGCCGCCGCCCTCGTGGAGGTCCTCTACGACCACGGCCACGACGTGCGCCGGGTCCGGTACGGCGGTGACGTGCTGACCTACCACCGCAGCGCCGACCTGCTCCTGCTCGACCTGGGCCTGCCCGACACCGACGGCCTGGAGGTGCTGCGCGGCCTCAGGGCCGTCAGCGACCTGCCGGTGCTGGTGCTCACCGCGCGCGGCGACGAGCGGTCGGTGGTGCGCGGGCTGCGGCTCGGCGCCGACGACTACCTCGTCAAGCCCGTCCGGCTGACCGAGCTGCTGGCCCGGATCGACGCCGTCACCCGCCGGGCCACGGCCCGCGGCGCGCCCGCCGCGGCCCGCACGGTCCGCGCCGGCGACGTCGAGGTCGACCTGGACGCGCGCCGGGTCCGGGTGGACGGGGCGGAGGTCGAGCTGACCGCGAAGGAGTTCGACGTCCTCGCCGTGCTGGCCGGCCGGGCCGGTACGGCCGTCAGCCGCGAGCAGGTCCTGGACGAGGTGTGGGGCGACGCCCGGCACACCACCTCGCGCTCCCTCGACGTCCACCTCACCCAGCTGCGCACCAAGCTGCGCCGCCCCGAAGTGCTGACCACGATCCGCGGCTTCGGCTACCGCTTCGGGGACTGAGCCGTGCGCGCCCGCGTCCAGGCCGTGCTGCTGGTCTTCGGCATCCTCGCCGCGGCCGCCTTCGCCGTACCGCTGCTGCTGTTCACCGCCTCCGACCGCACCCAGCAACTCGTCCTCGCCCGCAGCTCCGACCTCGACCGCTTCGCCTCCCTCATGGACCAGGCCGCGGCCACCGGCGACACCTCCTCCCTCGCCGCCGAGGCCGAGCGCTACACGCGGCTGTACGGCGAACCCCTCGTCGTCACCGACATCCGCCGCCGGCCCGTCGTGCAGACCGGCGGCATGCGCGCCGCCGACCCGGCCGTGGCCCGGCTCGTCGACGCGGCCCTGCGCAACCAGACCGCGCACCCGGCGGCCGCGCTGCGGCCCTGGTCGCACGGGTACCGGATGTTCGCCGAGCCCGCCGGCACCGGCACCCGCGTCACCGGTGCCGTCGTCCTGCGGGCCTCGGTGGCGACCGCCGCCTCGGACATCGCCAAGCGCTGGGCCACCGTGCTGGCCGGCACCGCCCTGGTCGCCCTCGCCTGCACGGCGCTGGCCCGCGCCGCCACCCGCTGGGTGGTCAGCCCGCTGCGCCGCCTGGACCGCGCGGTCGGCCGGCTCGCGGCCGGGCTGCCGCCCGAGCAGACCCGCGCCTCGGGCCCGCCGGAGCTGCGCCAGCTGGCCATCGGCTTCAACCGCATGGCGCGTACCGTCACGGCCGCCCTGGAGCAGCAGCGGCGGCTCGTCGCCGACACCTCGCACCAGATGCGCAACCCCATGGCGGCGCTGCGGCTGCGCGTGGACGCCCTCCACGCCCACCTGCCGGCCTCCGCCGACCGCACCTACACCGGCGTCACCACCGAGCTGGACCGCCTGGAGACCCTGCTGGACGACATGCTGGCCCTGGCCACCGCCGAGCACCGGGCCGGGGAGCTGACCATGACCGGCGACGGCGCGGACGCCCGCTGCGACGCGGCCGAGGTCGCCCTCACCCAGTTCCGGCTGTGGCAGCCGGTCGCCGAACGGGCCGGCGCCCGCCTCACCGCCGAGGCCGACACGCCCGTCGAGGCCGCCTGCACGGACCGCGAGCTCGCCCAGGTCACGGACATCCTCCTCGACAACGCCATCAAGTACGCCGGCCGGGGCGCCACCATCACCCTCTCCTGCACCAGGGAGGGCCCCTTCGCCGTGATCACGGTGACGGACGACGGCCCGGGCCTGACGAAGGAGGAGCTCTCCCAGGCCACGACCCGCTTCTGGCGAGCGACCCGCCAAAGCGGCACGACGACGGGCACGGGCCTGGGCCTGTCCATCGCGGAACAACTCCTGACAGGCCGAGGCGGCCACCTGAACCTGACCCCGGCCCACCCGAGGGGGCTCCGGGCACGGGCGGTGGTGCCGTGGGGCGGGGGTGGGCGGTGAAGGGGGTGAGGGCCGGGTTGCCGGGCGCCGAGGGCGTGGGCGGGGTGCGCATCGGCTGGCTGTCGTGGTCCGTGCCGGTCGGCGGGGATGCCTGCCCTGCGCCTGCGGCTGCGGGTTGTGCGGTGGAGGTCGTGCCTTGCGGGGTGCGCGGAGGAGGCCGCTCGGCTGTGGGCGGGGGTGTGCGGTGAGTCGGGGTGTCGGGCGTCGGGGCCTGCTGCGGGCCTCCGTCGGGGCGGCGGCTGCCGTGGGGCTCGGGGGTGTGCTGGCCGGCGACGCCTCGCGGCAGAAGCCCGGGCCCAGTGGGGTGCTGCGGCTGGCGACCGGGGAGCCGACGGCGTTCTACGCGGCCTTCGGGCGGCTGCTGGCCGACGGGATCGAGGCGGCGTACCCGCGGCTGAGCTGCCGTATCCGCACCACCGCCGGCAGCGTCACCAACATCGAGCTGCTGCGCGACGGCCGCGCCGACCTCGCCCTCGTCCTCACCGACACCGCCCGGGCCGCCCAGGGCACCGGTCTCCTCCCGCACCCCGTGCCGCTGCGCGCGATCGGCCGGCTCTACGAGACCTACCTCCAGTTCGCCGTCCGCGCGGACTCGCCCGTGCGGTCCGTGGCCGGGCTGGCCGGCCACACCGTCTCCCTGGGAGCCGCCGGATCGGGAGCGGCCGTCCTCGGCGAACGGCTCCTGCGGGCCGCGGCCGTCGACGTGCCCGTACGGCATCTGCGGCTGGCCACCGCCGTGGACGCCCTGCGGGACGGGACCGTGGAGGGCCTGCTCGTGGCCGGCGGCGTGCCGCTGCCCGCCCTCACCGACCTGGACGAGAACCCCGGCCTGCGCTTCCTGCCCCTGGCCGGCCTGCTGCCCCGGCTCGGCGGCGACGCGGAACGGGCCGCCGCCGGCCTGGAGGAGGTGCCGTTCCCGCAGGGCGCCTACCGGTCGGCGGCCGGCGTCGCCACCATCGGCGTGTCCAACCTGCTGGTGTGCCGCCCCGACCTGCCCACCGACGTGGCCGAAGACCTCACCCGCCTGCTCGTCCTGCGCGCCGGCGCCCTCGTCCCCGAGAACGCCGTCGGCGCCCAGTTCCTCGACGTCCGCAGCCTCATCGGCACCGGCGGCATCCCCCTGCACCCGGGGGCGGTCACGGCGTACCGCGCCCTGCACGGCTGACCGCCCCCGGCCGCGCCCGTCACTCCCCGGAGCGCACCACGGGCATACCCAGCACCACCGACCCGCCCTTGCACGAGTCGTGGCAGTCCTTCTCCAGGCTGCAGCACAGCGAACACACCGCCCCCGAGTGGAAGGTGCAGTGCGCCACGTCCGGCCGCTCGAAGTCGGTCACGCACACGGTGCAGGTCAGGGTCGCCGCGGACGGCAGCCCGTCGGCGCCCAGCAGCGGCTCCTCCAACGCGTCGGCCCGGGCGATGTAGTACCGGCCCTTCGTCACCACTGCGAACAGCGGCGAGAGCACCATCGCCAGGAACAGCGCGATGAACGGCGAGTACGCCTTGCCGTAGGCCCCGAACGCCTCGAAGTACGCGGCGATGGACACCGCCGACGCGATCAGCATCGAGCCGAAGCCGACGGGGTTGAAGTGGTGCAGGTGGGCGCGCTTGAACTCGATGTACGACGGGCTCAGCCTCAGCGGTTTGTTGATGACCAGGTCGGCGACGACCGCGCCGATCCAGGCGATGGCCACGTTGGAGTAGAAGCCGAGGACGGTGTTGAGGAAGCCGAAGACACCGCCCTCCATCAGGGCGAGGGCGATCCCGACGTTGAGGAAGATGTAGACGACCCGGCCCGGGTGACGGTGCGTCAGCCGGGAGAAGAAGTTCGACCAGGACAGTGAACCCGAGTACGCGTTCGTCGAGTTGATCTTTATCTGGGACAGGATCACGAAGAACGTGGCCAGCCCCAGCGCGACCGGCGCGGCGAAGGTCCTGAACCCGTGCACGTACTGCTGGATGGGCTCGTTGGCCTTGGACAGCCCCACGCTGCCGGCGATGTAGAAGGCCAGGAAGGCACCGCCGATCTGCTTGGCCGCGCCGAGCACCACCCAGCCCGGACCGGCGGAGAGCACGGCGGTCCACCACGCGCGGCCGTTCTCCGGGGTCTTGTCCGGCATGAACCGCAGATAGTCCACCTGCTCACCGATCTGCGCGATCAGCGACAGCGCCACACCGGCGCCCGCGCCGACCCCGAGCATGCTGATGCCCGACCCTGTCGGCGAGTCACCCGCGAAGTGCGTGAACTGCGAGAACCTGTCCGGCTCCTGGATCGCGATGGACACGAACGGCGCGACCATCAGCACCAGCCACACCGGCTGCGTCCACACCTGCATCTTCGACAGCGCCGTCATGCCGTAGATCACCAGCGGCAGGATGATCAGGGAGCAGATCAGATACCCGACGGCGAGCGGGATGTGCAGGCCCAGCTCCAGGGCCTGCGCCATGATCGAGCCTTCGAGGGCGAAGAAGATGAAGGTGAAGCTGGCGTAGATCACCGAGGTGAGCGTGGACCCGAGGTAGCCGAAGCCCGCGCCGCGGGTCAACAGGTCCATGTCGATGGAGTACTTGGCCGAGTAGTACGAGATCGGGATGCCGGTCAGGAAGATGACCACCGCGGCCGCCAGGATCGCCACCATGGCGCTGGAGAAGCCGTGGGAGACGGCGATCGAGCCGCCGATGGCGAAGTCGGCGAGGTAGGCGATGCCGCCCAGCGCGGTGGTGGCCACCACGTAAGGGGTCCAGCGCCGGAAGGACTTCGGCGCGTAGCGCAGCGAGTAGTCCTCCAACGTGTCGTTCCGTGCCCAGTTGTTGTACGTCCGTCCGCTCGCCGCCGCTGCCGGCGGCGCTTCTTCGTCGACGGTGTCCGTCACGACTCTTCTCACTTCCCCGAGGCGGTTTTCAGGGAAGGGTCGGGCGACGGTGTTTCCCGCGCGTTTCGCTTCATTTGCAGGCGGGATGTCTTTGGCACCCGTTTGTCGGCGCCTGTTTGCGTGACGCGTGTAGAAGCAGGGGGGCGTATGGCCGGCTCCTCGCGCGCACCCACCGGTGGCTGAGCCCCTGCCGCCCTGCCGCCCTGCCGCCACCTGACAGGATGACCCCGTGCTGCTGGATCCCGAGAACACCCTGTTCGTCCGTGGCGCCCCGCCCGCCCTGCTGCTGGCCGGCGCCCCCGTGCACGAGGCCCTGCCGCCCCTGCCCGCGCCTGGCGGGGCGGTGCGTGAGGGGGCGGTGCGTGAGGGGGCGGTGTCTGGCGGGGCGGTGCCTGAGGGGGCGGTGTCTGGCGGGGCGGTGTCTGGCGGGGCGGTGTCTGGCGGGGCGGTGCCTGAGGGGGCGGTGTCTGGCGGGGCGGTGCCCGTGTGCGAGGGGTGGAGCATCGCGCCCCGGCTCACCCTCTGCGTCGTCGACGGCCCGGGCGAACACGGCCTGGTCGTCCCGAGCTTGGCCGCACCGGTGCTCGGCGACCCGGACGCCCACGCCTCACCGGACGGCATGGCCGACTGGTGCGCCGATGCGGAGCAGGCCGGCGGAGCGGTCGTGGTGTCCCTGGACCGGTTGCCCTCGTCCCTCGACTGGCCGGCCCTCCTGACCTCGCCCACGGCCCGCGGCGGCTTCGTGCCGACCGTGCCCTGACGGCCTCCGGGGCGCGGTCCCGGTTTTCGGCCCAGGTCCCGGTTTCCGTGCCCGCGGTCCCGGTTTTCGGCCCGCGGTCCCGGTCTCTGTGCCCGCGGTCCCGGTTTTCGGCCCGCGGTCCCGGTTTTCGGCCCAGGTCCCGGTTTCCGTGCCCACGGTCCCGGTTTCCGTGCCCACGGCCCCGGCTTTCGGCCCGCGGTCCCGGTCTCTGTGCCCGCGGCCCCGGTTCTCGGCCCAGGTCCCGGTCTCCGTGCCCGCGGTCCCGGTCCGGCCCCCGGTCTCTGACCTCTGGCCCCCAGCCCCCAGCCCCCAGCCCCTCAGTCCTCCTCCGGAGCCTGCGCTTCCAGGAGGCGTTCCGCGATGTCGTCGGACCACTGCTGGGCCCAGCGGCGCAGGTCCGGGACGGCGTCCGTGCCGAGGCCGCAGGCGGTGAACTCCCGGTCGTCGACCCACTCGACGCCGTCCAGACGGGCCTGCAGATCGGCGAGGTCGAAGGAGTCACGGGCGTGGCGGCGCCCCAGCTCCTCCAGATCGAGGAGGCTCCGGCCCTCGGCGGCGGCCCGCACGTCGACGAGGTCGCGGGCGAGACCGTAGTCGGCCAGGGCACGGACCTTGATCCCCACGACGTCGTCGAGGGACAGGGCGAGCCCGGGCTCCGCAGGAACCGGCGGATGCCACAGCACCTCCTTGGCCACGCCGACCCGGCCCTTCTCACCGGTCCCGGCGTCCGTCACGACCAGCCGAGCCGACAGCGGGTCCGCCCCCGTCACCTCGGCGAGCCACCCACGCCCCGCCAGCCCGGCCCGCACCGCGTCGGCGATGCCCGCCATCTCGACCGCGCTCTCGGTGACCACCTCCACGTCCCCGCCGGCCCCGTCGACGAGGCCGTGCACCCGCGCCGCGTCGTCACCGGCGAGCACGAGCGGAAACACCTGTCCCACGTCCAGCACGTCACCCACCAGCCGCCGGCGCGTCTCGTCCGCCTCGACGGCCAGACGCCGCCCGAGCACGGCACGACGCACCCCGGCGGACGCCGCAAAGGGCTGCACAGACATACCCCGATTATCGCCGGTCACCGGCGCTGTCGCGCTCCGCACCCGCGCGCCCGGCCGCAGACGCCGCCCCTCCCGGCGACCCGCCCCGCGATCCCTCCGCCGCCTCTCCCGGCGACCCGTCCGCCGCCTCTCCCGGCGACCCGTCCGCCGCCCCTCCAAGCGACCCGTCCGCCGCCCCTCCCAGCGCGCCGTTCGAAGGACCCTCCACGCCGAGGACGTCGAGCATGGCCCGCGTGGCCGGGCTGGGGTTGAAGCGGTTCCACACCAGATATTCGGTCCGCCGAGGCCCGTCGACGACCGGGACCAGCGCCAGCCCGGCATCACCGGCAGCCCTCGGCCGGATGAACGCCGACGGCAGCAGCGCCACGCCGAGCCCGCGCGCCACCAGCCGGGTCATCAGCTCCACGACACCGGCCTCGTAGGCGACGTCACGCACCAGCCCCGCCGCCGCGAACGCCTGATCGGACTGCGCCCGGGCGGGCGTCCCGCTCACGAAGTCCACGAACGTCTCGTCGGCGATCTCCCCCAGGGTGACCGGAGCCCGGTCCGGCGAGGCACCCGCCAGCCGATGCCCGGCCGGCACCACCAGGACATGCTCGTCGTGCGCGAGGACCACCGCCTCCACGCCGGACGGCGCCTCACCCTCCGGCACACCGAGGAAGGCGATGTCCAGCTCACCCCCGCGAACCGCCGCCGCCAGCTCGTCGCTGCGTCCGGAGCGGAGATCGACGCGAACGTCCGGATGCCGGGCGCGATAGCGCTGCAACAGCTCCGGTACGTCGACGGCGGCCGTCGTCACGATCACGCCCACGGCGAGCCGGCCCCGTACGACGCCGGTCGCCGCGGCGGCGTCGGCGGCGGCGCGGTCGGCGGCGGCCAGGCACTCGCGCGCACCGGCGACGAACGCGACGCCGGCGGGCGTGAGTTCGACGCGCCGGCTGGAACGGGCGAAGAGCCTGACCCCGAGCTCCCGCTCCAGGCCGGCGATCCGATGGCTCAACGACGACTGCACCACGAAGCAGCGCTCCGCGGCCCGCGTGAAGTTACGGGTTTCGGCGACGGCGACGACGTAGCGCATCTGCTGCAGATCCACACCATCCATCGTCACCATTCATAGGTGCGATGGCAAGCATGTGTTGGACGCATGACAGCCGGGTCCCGAGACTTCTCACATGCACACATCGACCGAGCGGGCACCTGGCCCGCCAGGCATCCCGTACGCGCGCCACTGGACCACCGCCGCGCTGACCGCCCTGGCACCCGCGTCGTGGGGCACCACGTACATCGTCACCACGGAGCTGCTGCCACCCGGGCATCCGCTGTTCGCCGGGATGCTGCGCGCCCTGCCCGGCGGGCTGCTGGCGCTGGCGATCACCCGGGTGCTGCCACGCGGACACTGGTGGTGGAAGGCGACTGTCCTGGGCGCCCTCAACATCGGCGCCCTGTACCCCCTCCTGTTCGTCGCGGCCGAACGCCTCCCCGGCGGCGTCGCCGCCACCCTCAGCGCCACCCAGCCGCTGATGGTCGCCGCGCTGGCCACGGCGCTGCTCCACGTCCGGCCGACGGCCTGGCGACTGACCTGGGGCGTCCTCGGCGTGCTCGGCGTCGGCCTCGTCGTACTCGGACCGCAGGCCCGCCTGGACGCCGTCGGCGTCCTCGCCGGCCTCGGCGGCACGGCGACCATGGCCGCCGGGATCGTCCTCACCAAGCGCTGGGGCCTGCCTGCGGGCGTCGGCCCCCTCACCCTCACCGGCTGGCAACTGACCGCGGGCGGTGTGCTGTTGCTCCCCCTCACCCTCGCGATCGAGGGAGCGCCCCCGCACATCGACGCCGAAGGGGCCGCCGGCTACCTGTGGCTCGGCAGCGTGGGCGGCCTGATCGCGTCCACGCTGTGGTTCCGCGGCATCGGCAGACTGCCGGTGGGCGCGTCCGCCCCGCTGGTACTGCTGTCCCCCCTGGTCGCGGCCGTCATCGGCGCCGCACTGGGCGAGTCCCTGAGCCCGTTGCAGACATGCGGCTTCGTCCTGGCCCTGGCGGCACTGCTGGCGGCCCAACTCCCGGGCCCCAAGGCAAGCGTCCGCCGGCCACGAACCAGCCAAACACCCGCCGCCCCCACCCGCGACGGCCGTCACCTCCACGAAGGGCAACCCCGATGAGCAAGCGCATGAGCATCGCCGTACTGGGCGCCACGGGAATGGTCGGCAGCCGCATCGTCGACGAGGCGAGCACCCGCGGCCACCGTGTCCTGGCCCTGTCCCGAAAGCCGGCGACGGAGCCCCCGCCGCCCCCGAACGTAACCCGCCTCGCACTGGACGCAAAGGACCCACACGCCTTACACGAGGCCCTGGCACCCGACTCCCCCCACGGCCCCGTGGACGCCGCAGTCCTGACGGTGCGCACCCTTCCGCTGGACGAGGAGTTTCTCCTGAACACCACCCGCACACTGCTGGACATCGCCGCACGGCACGGCATCCGCGTCCTGGTGATAGGCGGCGCGGGAGCGTTGCGAAGCCCCGGCAACAGCGCCCTGCTGGTGGCCGACAACGAGACGTACGTACCACCCGACATCAAGCCGCTGGCCGCCGCCGGAGTAGCCCAACTACGAACCTGCCAATCCCACCCCACAGCGGACTACGTCTACCTGAGCCCCCCGGCCCTCCTCGAACCGGGCCCCCGCACCGGCCACTACCGCCGCGGCACCGACACACTGCTCACCGCCCCGGACGGCCGCTCCTGGATCAGCGCCGAGGACCTCGCGGTCGCCGCGATGGACGAACTGGAAACGCCGGGCCAGACCCGCCACTTCACGCTCGTGGCCGATGCCGATGCCGATGCCGCGGCTTAGGAATGACATCTGTCATGCGCAGCACTGGACGCAGGGCACTGGGGTCCCTGCTCCGTACGTCCGTACGGTACTTCCCATGACGAAGAACACCGGCGAGACCCCGCAGAAGACCGACGTCAAGGTGAGCCTGATCGGCGGTCACCGACTTCAGGGGACCACCCTCCACGAGAGGACCGTGACCGCTTCCCTCATCGGGGGTGCGGACGTCGATCTGACGGACATCGACATCCCGGACGGCGCCGAACTGCGCATCACCAAGCTGAGCCTGATCGGCGGCGTCAGCCTCAAGGTCCGCCGCGACGTCCGGGTGGAGGTCCACGGGCTGCGCCTGGGAGGAGTGAAGGACGACGGCCCGAGCGAGCCGGGCGGCCCGACGGTCCGCATCGACGCCTGGGGCCTGCTCGGCGGCGTCACTGTCCGCCGCGCGTAGCGAAGCCGACCCGGACGCCGCCGTGCGCCGCGCAGACGACGAAGAAGAGGAAGAGCCCCGCGAGTTGATCCGCCGCTACGTCACGCCCGACCGGCGGTACCTCAAACTCGGCGGCAGTCTGCTCGGCATGAGCGGACGCGACCGAACCGAGTTCCTCCGGAAGCTGGGCCAGGCTGCCGGTGAGATCACTCCTCGCGAACTGGCCACGCTGCTCGACGGAGGCTGGCGCGAGCGCAAGACGGCCGCCTGGCTCGCCGCCGTGGCCGGCAGGTCCGGGTTCCGGGACCGTCTCGGAGAACTCCTGCTCGCCAGTGCGGGCCCCTACGCGGGGCAGGCGTACTGCGCAGCCCTGGCCTGCTTCGGCACCCGGGCGGACGCCGACCTCCTGGCCGCCTACCTCGACCACTACCTGCGGCGCCCCGACCTCTGCTACGACCAGACGGCAGCCCTCGGCGCACTCTTGCTGCTCGACGCCAAGCTGGGTGCCGACCACACGTCCCGGTTCCTCGCACCCGACGGCCTCTGGCAACAGTGGACCGACGGACCGCCCGGCAAGGACCGCGAGGCCCCTGCCAACCGCCGAGCCTTCATCGGCAAGCTCTGCGCCTTCGCCGAGGAGGCCGCCGAGCACTGCCCCGACAGGCCGAACTGAGTCCCTCAGCCGGCGGTCGGACCGTCCTCACCTTCGGGGCCCGGCGTGAACCAGTGGCCGATGTTGTCCCACGTGAACCCCTCCCGCCAGTCGCGCTCGCCGGCCACCCAGCACAGGAGTGCGTCCAGGACCTTCTCCTGCGACACCGTCCGCGTCTGGTAGTGCTCCGCGGGAACGCCGTCGCGGTACTCCAACTGATACGTGTCGTCGTCACGGAACCAGACCTGCATGTACCAGTCACCCTCACGGCTCTCGCCCTGCCGCTCAAGGATCATGTGCTCGCCGCTGTTCAGGTCGGCGAGCATGGCACCTATCACCGGCTCCGAGGGGCGCTCCAGCACACGGCCCCGACTGTCGATCGCAATCAGCATGAACAGAGCATGCCGGATGCTTCGGCGACCGACCTCGCTGATGCCAGAAGAAGACGCGCAAAGGCCCCGGACCATGATCGGCCCGGGGCCTTTGCGCTGGTGCCCCCGGCAGGATTCGAACCTGCGACACCCGCTTTAGGAGAGCGGTGCTCTATCCCCTGAGCTACGAAGGCGGAGCGGACGGCTGCCGTGGCTGCCGACTGCGTCAGTGTAGCGGGTGGACGTCCGGCGAGGGGGAGCGCAGGGGCGGGGGTCAGGTCAGGGGGACCCGGGTGAAGCGGCCCGCCACCGACAGGTCCGCCTCGATGCGGGTGGCCGTCGTGTGGAGTTCGGGGAGGACGTCGTGGACGCACTGGTCGGCCGTGCGGCGGGACGCGTGCGTGGCGACGTTCACCGCGGCGACCGTGCGGCCCGTGCGGTCGCGGAGGGGGACGGCGATGGAGCGCAGGCCCTCTTCCAGTTCCTCGTCGACCAAGGCGTAGCCCTGGGCGCGGATTCTGTTCAGGGTGGCGGTGAAGGCGGCCGGGTCCGTGATCGTGTGCGGAGTCAGCGGGGCGAGGGAGCCGAGGGACGTGGCCGGCGCGGGGGCGTTCGCCAGGAGGACGCGGCCCAGCGAGGTGGCGTAGGCCGGCAGGCGCGTGCCCACCGTGATGTTCACGCTCATCACCCGGCTTGTCGCCACCCTCGCCGTGTACTGGATCTGCGGGGTCTGCGCCGCGTCCGTCAGGACGGCCAGGGACGTCGACTCGTGGAGCCGGGCTGACAGGTCGGCCAGGTGCGGGGTCGCGATCTCGGCCAGCGTCGTGCGGGAGAGGGGCGGGAAGCCCAGGGACAGCACACGGGGCGTGAGCGTGAACGTCCGCGCGTCTTCGCCCGGCCTCACCAGACCCAGGTGCTCGTACGTGATCAGCGCCCGGCGTGCCGTCGCCCGCGCCAGGCCCGTCGCCTTCGCCACGTCCGTCAGGGTCAGCGCCGCCCTGCCCTCGCCGAAGGCCGTCAGCACCGTCAGGCCGCGGGCCAGCGACTCGACGAACTCCCGGCCCAGTTCCTGCTTCGACGCCCCCGTCCACGTCGCCAGCCCGGACGGGGCCGGCGCGGCCTCCGGCGGCGGTGCGTGCCGCAGCTCCTCCTCCATCCGCGCCACCGCCGCGCGCAGCCTCGGCAGCAGGGTGTCGCGCAGGTCCGCCGCGCTGTGCCGGCTGGTGTGGCTGACGACGTTCGCGACGCACGCGATCCGGCCCGTGCCGGGGTCGCGGACCGGTACCGACACGGCCACCAGGCCCGGTTCGATGAGCTGGTCGTCCAACGCCCAGCCGGAGGCCGCCGCTTGGGTCGTACGGGACTCGAAGTCGGCGTCCGGGAGCGGGTGGTCGCGGGGCGGGAGGGCCGGGAAGCCTTCGTCGTACGGGTCCGTCGTGCGGCGTCTGCGCCAGGTGTGCCACTCCTCGCGCGTCCACTCCGTCGCGAACAGCGGGCCCGGCGCGGTGCGTTCGGCCGGGAGCAGGTCGCCGATGCGGAAGCTGAGGGACATCGCGCGGCGGCGGGTGGCCTGGTGAATGAAGCGGATGCCGTCGCGGTCGGCCACCGCGAGGGAGACCGACTCGTCCAGTTCGTCGGCGAGCGCGTCGGCGTGCGCGTCGAGCAGGGCGGGCAGGCGCAGGGCGGCCAGATAGGCGTTGCCCAGTTCCATCAGCCGGGGGGCGAGGACCGCGTCGCGGCCGTCGAGGCGGACGTATCCCATGCGGGCGAGGGTGGAGGTGACGCGGTCGACCGTGGAGCGGGCCAGGCCCGTCGCCCGTTCCAGCGCGCTCAGGCTCAGCGTGCCGCCCGCCTCCGTCAGCCGCCGCAGCACCGTCACCCCGCGGATCAGCGGCGCGACGGCCTCGGCCGGCACGGCGGAGGCGGAGGCGGAGGCGTCGGCGTCCGTGCCGGCGCCGGCGTCCTGAAGGGCGTCCATCGCGTCCATCGCGTCCATCGCGTCCTTCGCGTCCATCACGGGCATCGGTTCTCCGGTACGACGGTCACGGCAGCCCTACGGTAGTCCGCCGACGTCCAAGCCAATGCCGACGCCGGCGTCCACGCCGATGCCGGCGTCCACGCCGACGTCCTCACGGGCGTCCCCCTCCGATCCCCCGACGGCCCCAAGCCCCCTCGCCTTCCCCCCACCCCACCCCCACCCCTCAGCCCCGACTGACCCGCACCCGGTAATTCCCCTCCCCGTCCACCCCCGCCACCGCGATCCGCACCCCCCGGCCCGGGTCCGTGAACTCCTCCCCGGGCTCGAAGGGGGCGTCGGAGAGTTCGGCGTGGACGTTCGGGCTGCGGGTGCAGCCGCCGCTGTCGCGTTGGGAGTCGTAGACCTTCACCGGGCCCATCCCGGTGTCGACGTCGGCGTCGACCTTGTAGACGAGCACACCCGGCCGGCACACGCTCTCGTCGTTGCCCTCGCGGGTGCGCAGTTCGACGGCGTAGCCGGTACGGCGGTCGAGGGGGACGAAGACCAGCTTCGGGCCGCCGGTCCGGGCCAGCGGCGTCAGGGTGTACTCCGTGGTGCCCGGGGTCGCCGCGCAGTCGATCTGGGAGGGGTCGAGCCAGCCCAGTTTCCACTTGTGCCAGCCCAGCAGGTCGTTGTTGGCGCCCCAGTCCTCGCTCATGATGTCCCAGTGGCCGACCGCGCCCCCGCCCTCCTGGGTGTAGAGGTCGGGCAGGCCGAAGACGTGGCCGTTCTCGTGCGGGAGCACGCGGTAGCCGGTCTGCGCGTAGGAGCCGGAGCCGTCGTCCTGGCGTGAGTAGACGAAGGAGGCGTTGGCCACGGGCACGCCGTCGGCGACCGGGGCGTCCGTGTTGCCGGCGAACGTCACCGACAGCACCGTGTCCAGGGCGGACGGGCCCGCGTTCGGGGTGATCAGCACGTTCAGGAAGTCGTAGGAGCGGAAGTCGACCCGCGGGTCGGCCGCGGTCACGATGTCCTGGACCAGGTCGCGGTAGCCGGGGTCGAAGGGGGCGCCGCGCTCGATGCCGTACGACCTGAAGGGCTTCGGCATGCGCAGCCAGTGCCGGACCGGGGTCTCGGGACGGTAGTCGAGGCGGCCGTAGGAGGCGGTGCGGAACCACCGCTGGGTCTGCGGGAAGAACTCCCGGAAGCGGTCCATGGCGCTGCCGGGGCCGGGCGCGTCGGGGAAGTCGACCATCAGGGTCAGTGCGCGCACCGTTCCGGTGGAGCGGGAGTAGCCGCCGGCGGTCGGCACGCCCTCGGACATCTGGACGGTGTGGTCCCCGCTGATCAGGCAGGGGGCGAGCGCCGAACCGCGGGCGAGGGCGGCGGGGCCCGCGGCGGACGGGGAGGTGAGACGTCCCGTGCCGGCCGAGGTGCTCACCGCGAGGGTCAGGGCGGTCACGGACGCGAGGGCGGCCACACGGCGCGGGCGTATCCGGCGGCCAAGCGGCTGGTGCTGCATGCACGGGCCCTTCGTCCACGGCAGCCGCCCGTCACCGGCTGCGCCCTTTCGATCACCCTGTGCCGGGCGGTGCGGGGGCGCTCGCTGGAGGAGTCCGAACGTGGGTTTCCCGTGGAGAGGGGATGTGACTCAGGTCACAGAATATTCGTCGGTCAACCTGAAATAAGCGGGGAGCGTCTCCCCGTTTAGCTAGGTGTCCGAGTGAAACGGGGACCACGTCCCCGGATCGCCTCACCGTCGACTACCGGAGTACGCCGTGACCACCGCGACCGTCGTTCAGCGCAAGGCGCCCCGGCCCCGCGCCGACGCCCTGCGCAACCGGGAGCGCATCGTCACCGCCGCCCGCGAGATGTTCACCGAGCACGGCCCGGACGTGCCGCTGGACGACATCGCCCGCCGGGCCGGCGTCGGCAACGCCACGGTGTACCGCAACTTCCCTGACCGCGACGCGCTGGTCCGCGAGGTCGTCTGCTCCGTCATGGACCGGACGATCGAGGCGGCCGACCGGGCGCTCACGCAGAGCGGGGACGCCTTCGAGGCGCTGGAGCGCTTCGTGCACGCGGCCGCCGACCAGCGGATCAGCGCCCTGTGCCCGATGGTCTCCAGCACCTTCGACCAGAACCACCCCGACCTGGAAGCGGCTCGCGAGCGGTGCGAGCAGACCGTGGAGGAGCTCATGGACCGCGCCCGGCGGGCCGGCCAGCTCCGCACGGACGTCGGCGTCGGCGACCTGATGGTCGCGGTCGCCCAGCTCAGCCGGCCCCCGGCCGGCACCGGCTGCCAGATCAACGACCGCTTCCTCCACCGTCATCTCCAGCTGTTCCTGGACGGACTGCGGGCCCCGGCCCGCTCCCTCCTGCCGGGCACGGCGGCCACCATGGAGGATCTGCGCCGGCCCTGACCGATTAGTTCCGCCTCACCAGACCGTCTGAACAGACGGCAGGCCCGAAACACCACACCACCGTCCCGAACGGTCGTCTCGGTCGGGGAAGCCCGAGACGGCCCGCTCCTTACGACACCCTTTTTCCGTCACGAAGTCCCGAAGTGGGTACCCCCATGTCTGAAACAGCCGCAAAGGCTCCCGGCGTCGGCGATACCAGCGCTCACGCCAACCGCTGGAAGGCGCTCGTCTTCATCGCGCTCGCCCAGCTGATGGTCGTCCTCGACGCCACCATCGTGAACATCGCCCTTCCGTCCGCCCAGCAGGACCTGGGCATCTCCGACGGCAACCGGCAGTGGGTCGTCACGGCCTACGCCCTCGCCTTCGGCGGTCTGCTGCTCTTCGGCGGCCGCATAGCCGACCTGTGGGGCCGCAAGCGCGCCTTCGTCATCGGCCTCACCGGCTTCGCCGCCGCCTCCGCGCTCGGCGGAGCGGCCACCTCCGGCGCCATGATGTTCGGCGCCCGTGCCCTGCAGGGCGTCTTCGGCGCCATGCTCGCGCCCGCCGCGCTCTCCCTGCTCGCCGTGATGTTCACGGACGCCAAGGAGCGCGCCAAGGCGTTCGGCATCTACGGCGCGATCGCCGGTGGCGGCGGCGCCGTCGGCTTCATCCTCGGCGGTGTGCTGACCGAGTACCTGGACTGGCGCTGGACGTTCTTCGTCAACATCCCGTTCGCCGTGATCGCCGCGCTCGGCGCGTACTTCGTCATCCGCGAGCCGGAGGGCGGCCGCAACCGCAACCCGCTCGACATCCCGGGCGTGCTGCTGTCCACCCTCGGCCTGGTCTCGCTGGTCTACGGCTTCACCCGCGCCGAGTCCGACGGCTGGGGCGACACCATGACCGTCTCCCTGTTCGTCGCGTCGGCCGTGTTCCTGCTGGCCTTCGTCGTCACCGAGGCCCGGGTCAAGGCCCCGCTGCTGCCCCTGCGCGTGGTCACCGACCGCAACCGCGGCGGCATCTACCTCTCGCTCGGCATCGCGATCATCGCGATGTTCGGCACGTTCCTCTTCCTGACCTACTACCTGCAGGTCATCAAGGGCTACTCGCCGATCAAGACCGGCTTCGCCTTCCTGCCGATGATCGCGGGCATGATGACCGGCTCCACCCAGATCGGCACCCGGCTGATGACCCGCGTCCCGGCGCGGGCGCTGATGGGCCCGGGCTTCCTGGTCGCCGCGGCCGGCATGTTCGTGCTGACGCGGATGGACATCGGTTCGTCGTACGCCTCGACCGTGCTGCCGTCGATGATCCTGCTCGGTCTCGGCATGGGTACGGCGTTCATGCCGGCCATGTCCCTGGCCACCCTGGGCGTCGAGCCCCGGGACGCCGGTGTCGCCTCCGCGATGGTCAACACCTCGCAGCAGGTGGGCGGCGCGATCGGCACCGCCCTGCTGAACACCATCGCCGCCTCCGCGACGACGTCGTACATCAAGGACCACATCGCCTCCGCGACCTCCAAGTCGCAGGCCCAGCTGGTCCAGATGCAGGGCGCGGTGCACGGCTACACCAACGCGATCTGGTTCGCCGTCGGCATGCTGGTGCTGGCCGCGGTGATCGTCGTGACCCTCGTCAACGCCGGCCGCCCGGGCTCGACCACGGTGACCGGTTCCGAGGAGGGCGTCGCGGACGAGGCGGCCGTGCCGGTGATCGCCCACTGACGGCGGGCAGGGACTGACGGTACCCCTTCGGAACTCGTCGGACCTCGCCGTACGTACGAGGAAGGGGACGCCTCGTACGTACGGACTCCCCGGCGGCGCCGCGCAGTTCTAGCGCAGCCAGGGCAGGTCCGCACCCGCTTCGTTCGGCTGGAGTCCCTCGGCGACGATCTGCATGATCTCGCCGAGGGACTTCTGCTGTTCCGGGGTCAGCCGGTCGAACACCGCCTGCCGTACGGCGCTCACATGGCCCGGCGCGGTGCGCCGCAGCACGTCGTACCCGGCGTCGGTCAGCACGGCGAACTGGCCCCGCTTGTCGGAGGGGCAGTCCTCGCGGCGGACCCAGCCGTTCTTCTCCAGCCGGGCGATCGCGTGCGACAGGCGCGAGCGGGTGATCTTCGCCTTCATGGCCAGTTCGGTCATCCGCAGCCGGCGGTCCGGGGACTCGCCGAGGCCGACCAGGAGGCCGTAGTAGATGTGCGGCATGCCCGCGTCCCGCTGCAGCTGGCGGTCGAGGTGGTCCTCGAGAAGGGTGCTGGCGTGCAGGTAGGAGCGCCAGATGCGCTGCTCCTCGTCGGTGAGCCAGTGCGGCTCTTCGGATGCGGGTGCGTTCATGCCTCCACTCTACGAGAGCTCTCCTTGAAGTTTAAATAATTGGGGCGTACAGTCGCCGTGGACATTGAGAGTTAAAGTAAGTTCGTACGTCACTGTGAGGGAGCCGCCGTCATGTCCGCCGCCGTCCCGGAGCGCATGCCCGCCCTCTACCTCAGTCACGGCGCCCCGCCGCTCGCGGACGACCCCGTCTGGCCCGGCGAACTCGCCGCCTGGTCCGCCGCCCTGCCCCGCCCCAAGGCGATCCTCATGGTCTCCGCCCACTGGGAGGAAGCCCCGCTCGCGCTGGGCGCGGTGCGGACGGTCCCGCTCGTCTACGACTTCTGGGGCTTCCCCGAGCACTACTACCGGGTGACGTACGAGGCCCCCGGCGCCCCCGAACTCGCCGAGTCCGTGCGCAAGTTGCTGCGCGCCCCGGGCACCCCCGTGCAGGACATCCCGGACCGCGGCCTCGACCACGGCGCGTACGTGCCGCTCGTCGAGATGTTCCCGGCCGCCGACATCCCGGTCCTGCAGATCTCCATGCCGACCCTCGACCCGGTCCGGCTCATGGACATCGGCCGCAAGCTGGCGCCGCTGCGCGACGAGGGCGTGCTGATCGTCGGCTCCGGCTTCTTCACCCACAACCTGGCCGCGCTGCGGTACACGGGCGACGGCGTGCCGAGCTGGTCGTCGGAGTTCGACGACTGGGGCCGCCGGGCGCTGGAGGCACGCGACTGGGACAGCCTGCTGGACTTCCTCGACAAGGCGCCGGCCGGGCGGTACGCCCACCCGCGCACCGAGCACTTCGCCCCGCTGTTCGTCACGATGGGCGCGGCGGAGGCCGGGGGCGAGCTGGACGCGCAGAAGTCGGTGATCGACGGCTTCTGGATGGGGATGGCGAAGCGGTCGGTGCAGTTCGGCTGAGGCCGCGCCCCCGGCTTACAGCTCCTTCTCGTACCAGGCCACGTCCCAGTACCTTCCGAACTTCCGGCCCACCTCCCGGTACGTGCCGAGGTACCGGAACCCGAAGCGTTCGTGCAGCCGCGTGGACGCTTCGTTGGGCTGCGCGATGCCCGCGTAGGCGCGGTGCAGGTCCTCGTCGGCCAGGGCCTCGAACAGGGCCTTGTAGAGGAGGGTGCCGACACCGCGGCGGCCGGCGTGCGGGGCGACGTAGACGGTCACCTCCACCGAGGTCTGGTACGCGGGCTTGGCGCGATAAGGGCTGGATGTGGCGTAGCCCAGAATCTCCTGTGTGTCCGTGTCTGTGGCAACCATGAGGCGGTACGGGCCGTCTTCAGGGTGGGAGAGCAGCCAGGGGCGGCGCTCCTCGGGAGTGAAGACCGCGGTGTCGAATGTGATGGGCGTCTCACGTACGTAGTGGTTGTAGAGGTCGGTGAGGGCTTCGAGGTCCGCCTCGACTCCCGGCCTGACCTGCACCTCTGTGCGTTCCGACGGCATCGGTCCTCCTCGTGTGGCCGCACAGGGTACTGCATGATCAGAAAATTGGGGGGTCGGGTTGGGAATTCTGTCCGGATTCCAGTCGTTGTTTCCATCGGATGCAGGGCACCCGACAAGGGTGCTGAGCGGTGCTCGACGGCGAGTGCCGAGAGGTACCCGGCAGCGAGTGCCCGGCGTCTGAAGGACCACCCGCCAGCCCACCATCGCAAGGGAGCACGCATGGCAACCCGTGCCGTCGCCCGTCGTCAGTCCGCCACCGGCGAGACCGTCGACACGGCAAGCAGTGTTCGCGCACATGGCGGCGAGATCGCAGACCGCGACCTGGTCGGCATGTACCTCGACGAGATAGCGCGCACACCGCTGCTCGACGCCGCCAAGGAGGTCGAGCTGTCCCAGATCATCGAGGCGGGTGTGTTCGCGCGACAGGTTCTCGACGGGTACGAGGAGTCCAGGGCGGACGCCACCCGCGAGGAGCTGGAAGCCCTGGTCGCCGAGGGGGAGCGGGCCAAGGACATCTTCATCCGCTCCAACCTCCGCCTGGTCGTGGCCGTGGCCCGTCGCTACCCGCGCAGCGGCCTGCCCCTGCTGGACCTGATCCAGGAGGGCAACGCCGGCCTGGTGCGCGCGGTCGAGAAGTTCGACTACCGCAAGGGCTTCAAGTTCTCGACGTACGCGACCTGGTGGATCCGTCAGGCCATCACCCGTTCGATAGCCGACCAGTCCCGCACGATCCGCCTGCCCGTCCACCTCGTGGAGGAGCTGGGCCGCATCCGGCGCGTGCAGCGCGAGTTCAACCGCGAGCACGGCCGCGACCCGGAGCCCGCGGAGATCGCCGCCGAGCTCGGTTCGAACGCCGAGCGCGTCACGGACGTCCTGGACTGGGCCCGCGACCCGGTCTCGCTGAACATGTCGGTGGACGACGAGGGCGAGACCCAGTTCGGCGACCTGCTGGAGGACACCTCGGCGGTCTCCCCGGAGCAGTCGGTCCTGACCCTGCTGCGCAGCGAGGAGCTGGACCACCTGATCGGCCGCCTCGACCCGCGCACGGCCTCCATCATCAAGATGCGCTACGGCATCGAGGACGGCCGCGAGCGCACGCTGACCGAGGTCGGCAAGGAGCACGGCCTGACCCGCGAGCGCATCCGCCAGATCGAGAAGCACGCGCTGCTGGAGCTGAAGAAGCTGGCCCGCGACACCGGCTTCGAGGCCGCGGCCTGACATCCGCCGGGCGCGGGGGCGGGGGCGCGCGCGGCTCGGCCACCGCCCGATGGCGTACGACGGTCGCCGACCGCGTACGCCAGGTGGCGGAAGACCGCGCAAACATGGCGGTGTAACGCCGCTTCAACAGCCAGAGCCGTGGGAACAAGACTTCAGGGCACAGGAGTTCGGGCCCTGAACCCCGTAGCCCACGTCGAACCCCGTAGACCACGTCGAACCCCGTAGACCACGTCCCGACGCAATCCCCCCCCCGGCGCCGGGACTTTCCACGAGCCGGGCTTCGGCGCCCTTCCCCCCGGGTGCCGGAGCCCGGCTCCTTTTGCGCGGGCGGCCGGCGGTCGCCGTTCGGCTGCGGTCGCCGTTCGGCTCGGGTTGCCTGGGCTGGGGGCGCCGTCGTGCTTGGAGGGCGGGGCACTCCGGACCTGAACCCCGGAGTGGCCCGCCGAATGGCAGATTCTGCCACATGGGCATAGCCTGCCGGTGTGAGCAGTTCCACCCCCCGCCCCTCTTCCCTGACCGAGCGGCGCAAGGCCGAGACCCGAATGGAGATCGCCCGCGCGGCGGCCGGCCTCTTCGTGAGGCAGGGGCTGCGGGCCACCCGCGCCGAGGACATCGCCCAGGCCGCCGGCATCGCCCCGCGCACGTTCTACCGGTACTTCGCGACCAAGGAGGAGGCCGTCGCCCCCCTCTACGCGGCCGGCGCCCACCGCTGGGCGGAGGCGGTCCGCGACGCCCCCGCGCACCTCTCCGTCCCCGAGGCCCTGGAACACGCCGTCCGCCACACCTTCACGCCGGGCGCCGGCGTCTCCGCGGCCTCCTGGGAACTGGTCCGCACCCTCATCCGCCTGACCGACTCCAGCCCGGCGCTGGGCAAGGTGTGGGCGGAGGTCTGCCAGGAGGCGGAGGAGGAACTGGCGGAGGTGTTGCGGGGGAGGGGCGCCGGGGGTGGGCCTGGGGGTGCGGAAGCTTCGGGGGGTGCGGAAGCTTCGGGGGGTGCGGAAGCATCGGGGGGTGCGGTTTCTGGGGATGCGGGGGCTGCGGGCTCGCGGTCCGAGGGGGCTGAGGTGGTGCGGGGTGAGGTCGCACAGGGCGCAGCGGTGAAGCGGGGTGGGGGTGCCGAGGGTGCGGTGACGGTGCGGGGTGAGGTCGCCGAGGGGGGTGACAACGTTGGCGCGGTGCCGTCGCTCGGGCTGCGCTTCGCCGCCGCCGTCGCCGCAGCCGCCGTACGCGTCGCCGTCGAGAGCTGGGCGGCCGGCACCGCGCCGGCCACCGGACCGCGGGGCCCGGCGACCCTGGCGCTGCGCAACCTCTCGGCGCTACGGGACTTTCCGTGGACGGAGGCCGGAGCCGCCTAGCGAGCGGACCGGGAGGTACCCCCGCGGGTCACGACGGTCCGCCCGCCCGGCTCAGCCGGCCCCCCAACTCCCGTACACACACCACGAGTTCCTCCGGTCGGCGGACAGTGAACTCGAACCCCAGCAGGGCGAGCCGCACCGCCAGCCACTCCACGTGGTCCGCGGTCGTGGCCTTCAGCACACAGCCGCCCTCCCCCTCCGGCTCCGGCGTCCCCAGCCACGCCGGAACCCGCGCCGCGACGGCCTCGGCGGGCGCGGCGAACGCGACCTCGATGTCGTACGACTCCTGGTGCCGCTGCATCGAGCGCCGCAGGTACTCCGCCGCGTCGCCCGTCGGCAGCTCGCGCGGCGTGAAACGGGCGCCGGTGGCGAAGGGTTCGCTGACGCGGTCGACGCGGAAGGTGCGCCAGTCGGCGCGGTCGAGGTCGTAGGCGACGAGGTACCAGCGGCGCCCGGTCGAGACCAGCCGGTACGGCTCCGTCACGCGTCGCGACGCGGTGCCGTCCGCGGCGCGGTAGGCGAACCGCAGCCGCTCGTGCCCGGCGACCGTGGAGGCCATGACGGTCAGCGTCTCGGGCGCGATGCTCGCGCCGTCGCCGCTGGTCAGCGGGGTGGTGGCGGCCTGGAGCGTGGAGACGCGGTGGCGCAGCCGGGAGGGCAGCACCTGCTCCAGCTTGGCCAGGGCGCGTACGGACGCCTCGTCCACGCCTTCGAGCGCGTGCCCGGCGCCCGCGCGCAGGCCCACCGCGATCGCCACCGCCTCCTCGTCGTCGAGGACGAGCGGCGGCATCGCCTTGCCCGCGACCAGCCGGTAGCCGCCGTCGGCGCCCTTGGTGGCCTGCACCGGGTAGCCGAGCTCGCGCAGCCGGTCGATGTCCCGGCGGACGGTGCGGCGGGAGACGCCGAGCCGGTCGGCGAGCTCGCCGCCGGGCCATTCGCGGGGCGTCTGGAGGAGGGAGAGGAGCGTCAGGAGCCGGGCCGGGGTGTCCGTCGTCATGAGTACGAGAATGCCGTACGACTAGGACACGATCTGACCTAATGGGGTCGTAGCTTCGGGACATGACCTCAACGGAGACGACCACCCTCAGTGCCACGAACGACATGGCCGACGGTGCCCCGTGCGACACGGCCGGCAGTGCCTCGAACCACGCCCTCACGGCCGACGGCGTGCAGCCGGGGACGCGGTCCGGTGCGGGACCCGCCGTCCGGCCCGCCGAAGGCGACCGGCGTCGCTGGTTCGCCCTCGCCATCGTGATGACCGCGGCCTTCATGGACCTCGTGGACGTCACGATCGTCAACGTCGCCATCCCCTCGATCCAGCGGGACGCGGGCGCCTCGTTCAGCCAGATCCAGTGGATCACGGCCGGTTACGCGCTGGCCTTCGCCGCCGGTCTGGTCACGGGCGGCCGGCTCGGCGACATCCACGGCCGCAAGCGGCTCTTCCTGCTCGGCATCGGCGGCTTCACGCTCGCCTCCGCGCTGTGCGGCTTCGCCGCGAACCCGGAGATGCTGGTCGCCTCGCGGATCCTCCAGGGCGGCATGGCGGCCATGATGGTGCCGCAGGTCCTGTCGATCGTGCACGCGACCTTCCCGGCGCACGAACGCGGCAAGGTGTTCGGCCTGTTCGGCGCGATCGTGGGGCTGGGCGCCGTCCTGGGACCGCTGCTGGGCGCGCTGCTGACGGAGTGGAACCTGTGGGGCCTGGAGTGGCGCCCGATCTTCCTCATCAACCTGCCGGTGGGGATCGCGGGCCTGGTGCTGGGCAGCCGTTTCATCACCGAGTCGAAGGCGCCGCGGGCGCTGAAGCTGGACCTGGTGGGCGTCGCGCTGGTGACGCTGGGCCTGCTGATGCTGCTGTACCCGCTCACCCGCGGCCGCGAACTGGGCTGGCCGCTGTGGGGACACCTCTCGATGGTCGGGGCCGTGGTGGTCTTCGCGGCGCTGGTGGCGTACGAGAAGCGCAAGACCGCGCGGGACGGCTCCCCGCTGGTCGAACTGTCCCTGTTCCGGGTCAAGAGCTTCGCGGCCGGCATCGCCGTGCAGACCGTCTTCGGGATCGCGCTCGGCGTGTTCTTCCTGGTGTGGACGCTGTACATGCAGATCGGCCTGGGCTGGAGCCCGCTGCGGGCCGGCCTGACGGGGGTGCCCTTCTCGATCGCGGTCTCCACGGCTGCGGGCCTGTCGGTGCAGAAGCTCGTGCCGCGGTTCGGGCGCAAGGTGCTGCAGGCGGGCGCGCTGGTGATGGCGGCGGGCGTGCTGCTCTACATCTGGGAGTCCGAACGGTACGGCCTCGGCATCGCCTCCTGGCAGATGGCCCTGCCGCTCGTCGTGATGGGCGCGGGGATGGGGCTCATCTTCGCCCCGCTGACGGACGCGATCCTGTCCGAGGTGCCGCGTGAGCACGCCGGTTCGGCGTCCGGGCTGATCAACACGGTGCAGCAGATGGGCAACGCGCTCGGGCTCGGCCTGGTGTCGGTCGTGTTCTTCGGCCGGATCGGCGACCGGCTGCACGCGGACCAGGTGGGGCCGGCCTTCGTCCACGCCTTCCAGCACGCGCTGTGGTGGGTGGCCGCGGTGATGGGCACGATCTTCCTCCTGATGTTCGCGCTGCCGCGGAGGGCGCCGCAGGAGGGGGCGGAGGTCGAGACTGGGGCTGGGGCTGGGGCTGGGGCCGGGAACGGGGCCGGGAACGGGAACGGGACCGGGACCGAGGGGCAGCCGGCGGGTGAGGCCGGGGCTTCAGGGCTGGCTTCAGGCGAGGCTCCGGCGGGTGAGAAGTCGCCCGAGCTGGTGGGGTGAGAAGTCGCCCGAGCTGATGGGGTGAGAAGTCGCCCGAGCTGGTGGGGTGGGGCGGCGACGTCACAGGCTCCTGCAAGGCACGCTCCTCCTGGGCATGGATGGGGCGGATGGGATGGATGGGCCGTGAAGGGCCCGGCGGCTCCGGCTGCCGGGCCCCTCCGTCTTTTTCTGCCGGCCCTTCGGCCGTCGTGACCTGGGCCGGAAGTCCGTTCATGCCCGAATGAGGTCCGAACCTGTTTACTTTCCGGAAATCCGGGCGTAGCCTCCGAGCGAAACCACAAGTTCGGGCATCAAACGGGAATGGTCGGACATCGAGGCGGAGGCGAACGGACATGTACGCACCGGAGCGGCAGCAGGAGATCCTGCGGCTCGCCCGTGACGGCGGCCGGGTGGACGTGGTGTCGCTGGCTGAGGAGTTCCAGGTGACGGCGGAGACGATCCGGCGCGACCTGAAGGCCCTCGACCGCGCCGGCCTCGTCCGCCGGGTGCACGGTGGTGCCATACCGGTCGGCCGGCTCGACTTCGAGCCCGACCTCGCCGAGCGCGAGGGCACCTCGGCGGACGAGAAGGACCGTATCGCCAAGGCGGCCGTCTCGGAGCTCCCGCTCGAAGGCACGCTGATCCTGGACGCCGGCACGACGGTGGCGCGACTGGCGGCCGCCATTCCGCTGGAGTCCTCCCTCACCGTCGTCACCCACAGCCTGCCCATCGCGGCCCGCCTCGCGGACCACCCCGGCATCCAGCTCCACCTCGTCGGCGGCCGCGTACGGCACCGCACCCGCGCCGCCGTCGACGCCTGGGCGCTGCGGGCGTACGGCGAGATCCGGGCGGACGTGTTGTTCGTGGCGGCCAACGGCTTCTCCGCCGAGCACGGTCTGACCACCCCCGACCTCGCCGAGGCCGCGGTCAAGCGCGCGGCCGTCGCCGCCGCCCGCCGCGTGGTCCTCCTCGCCGACTCCTCCAAGCACGGCCAGGAGCACTTCGCCCGCTTCGGTGACCTGAGCGACGTGGACCTGCTGATCACCGACAGCGGGCTGAGCCCAGAAGACGCCGTCGCCATCGAGCGCGGCGGCACGGAAGTAGTGCGCGCATGATCCTCACCGTCACCCCGAACCCCTCCCTGGACCGCACCTACGAGGTCCCGTCCCTCGACCGCGGCGAGGTCATCCGCGCCACCGGCGAGCGCATGGACCCGGGCGGCAAGGGCGTGAACGTCTCGCGCGCCGTCGCGGCCGCCGGGCAGCGCACGGTCGCGGTGCTGCCCCTGGGTGGTGCGCCGGGAGCGCTCGTCGCCGATCTGCTCGACGCGCAGGGCATCGAGGTCGCGCCGGTGCCGGTCGCCGGTGCCACCCGTTCCAACATCGCGCTGGCGGAAGCGGACGGGGTGCTGACCAAGATCAACGCGCCGGGTCCGGAGCTGTCGGCGGAGGAGCAGGAGCTGCTGCTGGAGACGGTGCGGGCGCAGTCGCGGGACGCGGACTGGATCGCGTGCTGCGGGAGCCTGCCGCGAGGTCTCGCGCCGGCGTGGTACGCCGATGTGGTCGCGCGGGCGCACGCCGGGGGCGCGCGGATCGCGCTGGACACCTCGGGGCGTGCGCTCCTGGAGGCGCTGCGCGAGCGGCCCGACGTGGTGAAGCCGAACGCCGAGGAGCTCGCGGAGGCCGTCGGGCGCCCCCTGACGACGGTGGGCGACGCGGTGAAGGCGGCCGAGGAGTTGCGCGGGATGGGCGCGCGCGCCGTGCTCGCGAGCCTGGGCGCCGACGGGCAGTTGCTCGTGGACGACGCGGGCGCCTGGTTCGGCAGCGCGCGCGTGGACGCCGTACGCAGCAACGTCGGCGCCGGCGACTCGTCCCTGGCCGGCTTCCTCATCGCCGGCGGCAACGGCCCGGAGGCCCTCGCCTCGGCGGTGGCCCACGGCGCGGCGGCCGTCCAGCTGCCGGGCAGCGTGATGCCCACGCCGGACGACCTGGACCCGGCGGCGGTGACGGTGACGGCCGAGGTGCCGGTGGACCGGATACTGACGGAGCCGGTGTCATGAACGTTGGTACGACTCCGGTCTTTTCGGTGCCTGCGGTGTCGTGCGCGGCTGTGGTGCAGGCGGCTGCGGCGTCGCGTGTGACTGCGGCGCTGGTGCCTGCGGTGTCGTCGGAGATTGCGGTGTCGGTGACTGCGGCGGTGCCTGCGATGGCGGTGCCGGTGGCTGCGGCGTCGTCCGCGGCTGCGGTGCTGGCGACTGCGACATCGCGCGCGATTGCGGTGCCGGTGCCCGCGGTGTCGTCCGCGGCTGCGGTGCCGGTGACCGTGGCGTCGGCCGTCGGTCTCTCCGGTGTCCGGGGTCGGCGGTCGTTTCCCGGCACCGCGGCCCTCCCTGATACGGCCCCATGGCGACGAGGCTCCCCGTTACTCGCCGCCGCCGACGGGCGGCGGGGCCACCTGAGCCGCCCCGCCGCCCCGGGGAGGCGGGGCTTCCCCGGCTCCGCCTCCCACGGCCCTGCTCACCCCACCCCCCACAACACCCCCGTCCCCACCCCCGCCCACCCCACTGTCCGGGCGATACGCGTGCGAAGGAGCCCGCGATGAGCGAGATGATCACCGCGGACCTGGTCGACCTCGACCTGTCCGCCGATACCAAGGAAGCGGCGGCGCGTGCCCTCGCCGAGCGCATGGTGGCCCTGGGCCGGGTGACCGACCTGGAGGGCTTCCTCGCCGACGTGGCCGCCCGCGAGGCGCAGATGCCGACCGGCCTCGACGGCGGCATCGGCATCCCGCACTGCCGCAGTGAGCACGTCACCGAGCCGACGCTCGCCTTCGGGCGCAGCGCCGCCGGCATCGACTTCGGCGCGGCGGACGGCCCCGCCGACCTGATCTTCCTGATCGCGGCGCCCGCGGGTGCCGACGATGCCCACCTGACGATCCTGTCGTCGCTGGCGCGGCAGTTGATGAACGCGGAGTTCACCGGCGCACTGCGGTCGGTGGGGGATGCGGAGGCTGCGGCGGCGCTCATTCGAGGGGATGCGCCGGGGGCGGACGCCGAGGGCGCGGGCAGCACGGGTCGCGCCGGATCGGGCGCCGACGGTGCGGGCGACGCAGGTCGCGCGGGCTCTGGCGCTGACGATGCCGGTCGCGCCGGTGTGAGCGGCGCGGGCGAGGGTGGTGCTGCGGGCGTGAGCGGCGCGGCAGAGGGCGCGCACGGCGCTGCCGACGGCGCCAAGGGTGCCGCGAGCGCCGTTCAGGGCGCCTCTTCAGACTCCGTGGCGTCGTCGGTGGCGGCCTCCGCCGACGCCGCCACGGACAACACGGCCTCGGCGCCGGGCGCGCACGCCGGGGGCGCGTCCCCGGCGTCGGGCGCCGGCAGCACCGACGAGCGCCCCTTCCGTATCGTCGCCGTCACCTCCTGCCCGACCGGCATCGCCCACACGTACATGGCGGCCGAGTCCCTGGAGAACGCCGGCCGCGAGGCGGGCGTCGAGGTCGTCGTCGAGACGCAGGGCTCGGCCGGCTTCACCCGCCTCGACCCGGCCGTCATCGCGGCGGCGGACGGCGTGATCTTCGCGCACGACGTCCCCGTACGGGAGAAGGAGCGCTTCGCCGGGAAGCCGACCGTCGACGTCGGCGTGAAGGCCGGCATCAACCGCCCCGGCGAGCTGATCACCGAGGTGCGCGAGAAGGCCGCGCGCGGCGAGGTGACCACGGGCGCCCCCTCGGGCGCGGGAACGCCGGTCGAACGCGCCGGCGACTCCGGCGAGGGCTACGGCACCAAGCTGCGCAAGTGGCTGATGTCCGGCGTCAGTTACATGGTCCCGTTCGTCGCGGCGGGCGGTCTGCTGATCGCCCTCGGGTTCGCGATCGGCGGATACAAGATCAAGTCGGCGCCCTCGGTGATGGACCACTTCGTGTGGACCCAGACCGACAGCTGGGCCGCCCTGCTCTTCCAGATCGGCGCCGTGGCCTTCGGCTTCCTGGTCCCGGTGCTGGCGGGTTACATCGCCTACGGCATGGCGGACCGTCCGGGCCTCGTCCCCGGCTTCGTCGGCGGCATGATCGCCTCCACGATCAACGCCGGCTTCCTCGGCGGCCTGGTCGCCGGCCTGCTGGCCGGCGGTGTGGTGATGGCGATCCAGAAGATCGACATCCCGGCGGTGCTGCGCGGCATCATGCCGGTGGTGGTGATCCCGCTGATCTCCTCGGCGATCGTCGGCTTCCTGATGTTCGTGGTGGTCGGCAAACCCATCGCCTCCGCCCAGAAGGGCATGACCGACTGGCTGAACGGCCTCTCCGGCTCCAACGCCATCCTGCTCGGCGCCCTGCTCGGCCTGATGATGTGCTTCGACCTCGGCGGCCCCGTCAACAAGGTCGCGTACACCTTCGCCACCGCCGGCATCGCGGTCTCCAACCCGAGCGACTCCGCGATGAAGATCATGGCCGCGGTCATGGCCGCCGGCATGGTCCCGCCGCTGGCGATGGCCCTGGCCACCACGGTCCGCGGCAAGCTCTTCACCGAGACAGAGCGCGAGAACGGCAAGGCCGCCTGGGTCCTCGGCGCCTCCTTCATCTCCGAGGGCGCCATCCCGTTCGCCGCGGCCGACCCGCTGCGCGTCATCCCCTCCTCCATGGTGGGCGGCGCGATCACCGGCGCCCTGTCGATGGCCTTCGGCGCGACCCTGCGCGCCCCGCACGGCGGCATCTTCGTGGTCCCGCTCATCGGCAACCCCTTCCTCTACCTGATCGCCATCGCGATCGGCGTGTGTGTCACGACCGCCCTGGTGGTCGTCCTGAAGGGCATGCGCAAGCCGGCGCCCGGAACCACGGGCGCGCAGACGGCGAACGGCACGGCCACGGCGCAAACCGAGGCGAAGCAGCCGGTCGCGGCGTAACAGGGGCCGGGCCGGTCGCGGCGGGACAGCGACCGAGAACCGGACGGCGACCCGGAGCGGGGCGGAACCGGTGGTTCCGCCCCGCAGGCATGTCTCCTTGGCGCGCTGTGAGTTGTTCTCGGCGTGTGCGGGGCATGTGCGAGACCTGCGACCTGCTGCGAAGCCTGCGAGATATGTCACGGTCCGGGGCCGCAGTCCCGGACCGTGGTGTCTACTGGGCGCATGCCCGACCACGTCTCGATCCTCCAGTCCCTGGGCGTGGCCGTTCTCGCCTGGGCGCTCGCCGTCTGGCTGATCGGCCTGGCCCGCATCCTGCGCCGCGGCCGCGACGGCGCCGGCCTGTGGTCCGGCGCCACCCTGCACGCCCTCCCGCCACAGCGGCGGATCGGCCCCCAGCTGGAGGCCGTGGAACTGACGCCGGCGGAGCGAGACGCCTTCGCGGGCCTGGTACGACAGCTCAGCGACGGCCGCTGACACGGGCGCCGGGCGCCGGGCGTGGGGGTTGTGCCCGCGCCGTGCGCGCCCGCGCACTCGGGTTGGCGTGCGCCCCCGGCGTGCGCGTAGCTCAGGAAACCTGTGCCGCGCGCCGTTCCATCGCGTCCCGCGCCGCGTCCTCCGTCACGTACACCTCGCACATGTGCCGCCCGTCCGGCGTCGCCGTGTGCTCGACCTCCCACAGGGAGATCTCCGCGCCGTCCCGCAGCAGGAACGCGTGCTCGTACAGCGAGAAGCACAGTCCGGCGCGCCGCGCGCGGCACGGGCGCCCGAAGGCCTGCGTGATCTGGTGCGCGAACGCCGTGGTCAGCAGCACGGCCGTGTCCGCGCCGGGCCGGTCCGGATTCTCCGCGCGGCGCAGGAGCCGGCGCGCGTGGTCGGCCGAGTCGTCCGGCACGTACGCGTGCCGGGGCGCGGGCACCGGCGACAGCTGCACCGTCACCGGCAGCTCGAAGTCGGGGGCGTCCGGCGGCAACGGCAGGCGCGCGGTCGCGGCGCGCAGCTCCTCCTCGTCGACGTACACCTCGTGCTGCTGGATGCCGTCGCGCGCGGTGTTGTGCACGAGCTCCCAGAGCGTGAGCGCCGAGCCGTCGGCGAGCAGCCAGGTGTGCCGGTAGGTCTCCCGGTGCAGGCCCGCGCTGTGGTGCGCGGAGTGCAGCGAACTGTCGTGCGCCAGCGCGCAGTCCAGGCGCCGTATCGTCTCGTCCGGCAGCTCGAAGGAGTTCAGGGCACGGCCGAGCAGTCGCGCGAGGTGCTCCTCCGGAGACTCGGGCGACTCGGGTGGTTCGTACGCTGCCGTCTCGTACGGAACGCTCAAGGCTTCTCCCGGCGTTGCTGCATGTCACCTTGTGGGTGCATACCGTAGCCCCTCGGTCGGACATCATGTCCGGGAACCGAGAAAACGTGCGCTGGGAAAACGCGCGGGCCGCGCGGAAAGTTCCCGCGCGGCCCGAGGAATCGTCAGAATTCGCTGATCAGACGGCACTTGCGCCGATCATGGCCCGGCTCTCTCAGACCGCGCTGCCCGCGATCCAGTCGCTCCAGGAGAGGTTCCAGCCGTTGAGCCCGTTGTCGGGCGCGACCGTCTTGTCGGGGGAGTTCTTCACGATCACGACGTCGCCGATGAGCGAGTTGTCGTAGAACCACTTGGCCGGCGTGTCACCCTGCGCGCCCTGCACGTCCGCGAGCCCGACGCAGCCGTGGCTGGTGCCTTCCCTCCCGAAGGGCGGGTTGCCCTTGTTGTACCAGTAGTTGCCGTGGATGAAGGTCCCCGACTGCGTCAGCCGCATCGCGTGCGGCACGTCCGGGATGTCGTACTCGCCACCCAGGCCGACCGTCTGGCTGTTCATGCGCGTCTGCACGAACTTCTCGGAGATCACCATCTGCCCGTTGTACGTGGTGTGCTGCGGGCTGCCCGACGAGATCGGCACCGTCTTGAGGGTCTTGCCGTCCCGCACGACCGTCATGGTCTCCGTGTTGACGTCGACCGTCGACACCTGCGAGCGCCCGATGGTGAAGGTGACCGTCTTCTTCTGCACCCCGTAGACGCCGTTCGCGCCCTCCACGCCGTCCAGGTCGATCTTCATCGTGACCTTGGAACCGGCCTTCCAGTACTCCTCGGGCCGGAAGTCGAGCCGCTGAGCCCCGAACCAGTGCCCGACCACCTTCTGGCCGCTGCTGGAGGCGACCGTGATGTGCGACTGCACGGCCTTCTTGTCGCTGATCACCTTGTCGAAGGTGAACGACACCGGCATCCCGACACCCACCGTCGTGCCGTTGTCGGGCGTGTACGTCCCGATGAAGCTGTGCGCCGAAGTGACGGTGGTGAAGATCGAGTTGGCCGCGGCCGTACGACCGCTCGCGTCCTTCGCGGTCGCGGACAGCTGGTACTTCGTGCCCCGCTCCAACTGCTCGTTCGGCTTCCACGAGCTCCCGTCGGCGGATATCGACCCCGCCACGGCCTGCCCGCTCCCGGCCACCGTCATCTTCACGTCGGTCAGCTTGCCGTCGGTGACCTTCACGCCGGTCGTGTTGATCGACGCGTCGGTCGAGCCGTCCTTCGCCGAGATGACGATCTTCGCCGTCGACGTCTTGGCGGAGGTCGTGCCGCCCTTGCCGTCGTTCGCCGAGTCGGCGTTGGCGTTTCCACCGCAGGCGGTGAGGGTGAGGGCGCCGACCATCAGGACGGCACAGGCCCCCAGTGCGCGCCGCGCTGCTATGTCCGGCGTTGTCACGGGCTACTCCAGGTTCGTGTGATGTGCGTGATCCGCTCCAGTGCGTCGAGAAAGAGGGCCGGGACGACGGCCGGGGTTCCCGCCGTCCGAAAGGAACAACGACACGTGACAGAACCGGGACAATCACGGGCCGTAAGGGACGGGCGTGCGGCGCAGCGTGAGCGGTGCGGGGCGGGACGAGGGGCGCGGGGGCGCTGCGAGGGGCGCAGGGTGTGGTGTGCGGCGTGCGATGAGGGGTGCGGAGTGTGGTGTGCGGCGCCCGGCGAAGGGTGCGGGACGTGGTGGCGGCGCCTGAAGAGGTGCGCAGGTCGTGGTGTGCGGCGCGTGGTGCGGGGCAGGGCTGCGGCGCGCGCGTTGGCGTGGGAGTGCGGCGCGCGTGCAAGGCGCAGTACGCGGCGTGCGCGGCGCGGCACAGGTCGTGGGTCGTGGGCTACGCGCCGCGGAGCGCGCCCGAGATCACCCGACCCCGTACAACTCCCCGTACGACGGCCACACTCCACCCGCCCCCGCCCCCGCCCCCGACTTCGCGGCGCGCACGGCTCGCACGATCGTGCGGGTCACCACGTCCGCGCCCGCGGCGAGGAGCGCGTTCAGCGCGAGGGGTTGCTCGGGGTCGAGCGGCCGCGCCCCTGTCGCCAGCGCGAACACCGTGTCGCCGTCGTTGAGCAGGTGCACCGGCCGTACGGCGCGCGCGATGCCGTCGTGCGCCGTGCCGGCCAGCTTCTGCGCCTGTGCCTTGGACAGTTCGGCGTCGGTGGCGACCACGGCGAGCGTGGTGTTCAGCGGAGGGAGTGCGCTCTTCTCCGCGATCTCGGCGAGGCGCCGGCGCGCGGCTTCGTGGACGTGCGCCTCGGGATAGTTCACGCGCCCCTGGAACAACTCACCGTAGAGCACGCCCGTTTCCGGATCCACCGCCGACCCCGCGGCGTTGGCCACGACCAGCGCGGCCACGGTGACCCCCGACTCCAGGACAACGCTCGCGCTGCCCACGCCCCCTTTCACCGCGCCCACCACAGCGCCCGTACCGGCGCCCACGCACCCTTGCGCCACCGGCGCGCCCACCTCGCTCGCAGCGGCCGCCTCGACCGCCTCCCGGCCCGTGCCGGCGTCCGGCCGTGCGGAGAAGTCGCCGCCGCGCCCCAGATCGAAGACGCAGGCGGCGGGCACCACCGGCACGACGTGCGCCGGATCGGGCCCGACGCGCACCCCGCGCCCCCGCTCCTCCAGCCAGGCCATCACCCCGGACGCCGCGTCGAGCCCGTACGCGCTGCCTCCCGTCAGCACGACGGCGTCGACCTTGCGCACGAGGTTGCGCGGGTCGAGGGCGTCGGTCTCCTTGGTGCCGGGACCGCCTCCGCGTACGTCCACGGCGGCCACGGCCCCGCCCTCCGGGGCGAGTACGACGGTGGTGCCGGTGAGCCAACCGCCGCCGGTGCGTGTCGCGTGGCCGACCCGCACCCCGGCGACGTCCGTCAGAGCGTCAACTGTCATGCGCCCAGTCTGGCCCGGCGATGCCCCGCAGGGTGGCGCGGGCGGCCGGTCACGCGACCGGCGTCGTCGCCCGCTCCCCGCTCGCCCCGCCGGTCTCGCGCTCCCGGGCGACCATGCGCGCCGTGAGCGCCACCCCGGTCGCCACCGCCAGCGCCGACACGAGCCCGGCGGCGAACACCGCCCAGTGACCCAGGAAGGTGCAGCAGATCACCAGGAGGGCCGTGGCCGGAAGCACCAGCTGCTGAGCGATGCCCACCTTGAAGTAGCGGG
>NZ_JBTWMV010000051.1:0-51033 GCF_054850255.1 Streptomyces sp. 7R007
CGAAGCCGGGACTTCGTCGCCGTGCGCGCTCAGGGGCCGGCAGGGGCGGCGCCGCCCGTCCTCGTACTCCCGGGCTCCCGGGAAGGCCCGTCGTGACCGGATGGCCCGTCGTGGCCACTGAGGCGCTCTGAGCCCCTCTAAGGGGCCGTGTCGGCGCCGCTCGGCCTCGCCGCCGGGCGGAGAGTCCTCACGGCGTCGGAGCGGCTCCCAGCGCCTGCACCACGTAGGACAGCCGCGTGTAGACGCCCGGGCTGCCCGCGCGGCCGCAACCACTCCCCCAGGACACCAGCCCGATGAGCTTGCCCTGGGCCACCAGCGGCCCTCCGCTGTCCCCCTGGCAGGCGTCCCGGCCGCCCACGCTCTCGCCGGCGCACAACATGCTCTCGGCGCGGTAGGCACCGTCTCCGGCGTCGGGATAGGCCTCCTGGCACTGGGCGTCCGGCAGCACGTGCACGCGTGCCGCGCGCAGCTTGAGCGCGTAGTCGCCGCCGCCCGTGATGTCGCCCCATCCGTAGACCACGGCAGCGGTCCCCGGCTGGTACGCCGGATCGCCGGCGGCCGCCGTCCGGATGACCGCACCGGCGGGAAGCGGTTCGGCCAGGGTGAGCACGGCGAAGTCCCCGGCGTTGCTCCCGCTGTCGTACTGCGGGTTCACCCGGACCTGGCGTACCGGGATCTCGTGACCCTGATGGGTCGCCAGGTCCGTACGGCCGGCGATGACCTTCAAGTCCCGTACCTGCTCGGGCGGCGTCCCCAGGACGTCCTCGCCCAGGCAGTGGGCCGCGGTGAGCACAGTGGTGGGGCCGATCGCCGCACCACCGCAGAACTGGCCCGCGCGGGTACCCCCGAACCGGTCACGGCTGGAGACGGCCACCGTCCACGGGCTCTGTGACACGTCGACGGGGAATCCGCCGACCACGATGCTGTCCGCCTCGGCGGGGACGGCGGACACCAGCGGTATCGCGGCCGCCGTGGCCGCCAGGACCAGCGGCCGGGACAGGGCGCGGGCAATGCGTCGTCGCATGCAGGCTCCTTCACTCAGGGTGGTGATCGGACACCCAGAGTCATTCAGAGCGCCGTGGCCCGCAGCACGAAGGCCCGGTTCCCACTGTGGGAACCGGGCCTTCGGTGTCGTACGACCTCGACCTAGTCGAGGTAGTCGCGCAGCACCTGCGAACGCGACGGGTGGCGCAGCTTCGACATGGTCTTGGACTCGATCTGGCGGATGCGCTCCCGCGTGACGCCGTACACCTTGCCGATCTCGTCGAGGGTCTTCGGCTGACCGTCGGTGAGACCGAACCGCATGGAGACGACGCCCGCCTCGCGCTCGGAGAGGGTGTCGAGCACGGAGTGCAGCTGCTCCTGCAGGAGCGTGAAGCTGACCGCGTCGGCCGGGACGACGGCCTCGGAGTCCTCGATGAGGTCACCGAACTCGCTGTCGCCGTCCTCGCCCAGCGGGGTGTGCAGGGAGATGGGCTCGCGGCCGTACTTCTGGACCTCGATGACCTTCTCCGGGGTCATGTCGAGCTCCTTGGCCAGCTCCTCCGGGGTGGGCTCGCGGCCCAGGTCCTGGAGCATCTGGCGCTGCACGCGCGCGAGCTTGTTGATGACCTCGACCATGTGCACCGGGATACGGATGGTGCGGGCCTGGTCGGCCATGGCGCGGGTGATCGCCTGGCGGATCCACCAGGTGGCGTACGTGGAGAACTTGTAGCCCTTGGTGTAGTCGAACTTCTCCACCGCGCGGATCAGACCGAGGTTGCCCTCCTGGATGAGGTCCAGGAAGAGCATGCCGCGGCCGGTGTAGCGCTTGGCCAGGGAGACCACCAGGCGGAGGTTGGCCTCCAGGAGGTGGTTCTTGGCGCGGCGGCCGTCCTCGGCGATGATCTCCAGCTCGCGCTTGAGCTTCGGGGCCAGCTTGTCGGCGTTGGACAGCTTGTCCTCGGCGAACAGACCCGCCTCGATGCGCTTGGCGAGCTCGACCTCCTGCTCGGCGTTGAGCAGGGGGACCTTGCCGATCTGCTTGAGGTAGTCCTTGACCGGGTCGGCGGTGGCACCGGCGGCGGCGACCTGCTGGGCGGGCGCGTCGTCCTCGTCCTCGTCGGAGAGCACGAAGCCGGCGCTCTCGGTGCCCTCGGGCTCGTCGCCCGCCTTGGGCGCGTCCTCGAGCACCTCCTCTTCGAGGAGTTCGACGTCGTCCTTCTTGGCGCTGGTCTTCTTCGCCGGCGCCGCCTTCTTGGCCACGGCCTTCTTCGCCGGCGCCGACTTCTTGGCAGCGGCCGCCTTCTTGGCAGGGGCCTTCTTGGCGGCGTCGTCCTCGACGGGAGCGTCGGCGGCGGGCGCCGCCGGCGTGGCGGTGGCGGTGGCCTTCTTCGCGGTCACCGTCTTCGCCGCGACCGTCTTGGTGGCGGTGCGCTTGGCCGGACTCTTCGCTGCGACGCTCTTTCGGGTGCGCTTGGGCTCCGCGGCACTGACCATCAGCGTCACACCCTCTTCCTCGAGGATCTGGTTGAGGCTGCGCAGTACGTTCTTCCACTGAGTGGCCGGAATCTGGTCAGCTTCGAAGGCCCGACGCACATCGTCGCCGGCGATCTGCCCCTCAGCCTTTCCCCGCTCGATAAGAGCCATGACAGAGACGGACTCGGCGATCTCCGGCGGGAGCGTACGGGATGTGCTGGCCGACACGAACAACCTCTCGGAACGTTGGAAAACGGCTTCCGGCCCCGTCCACGGCGGACAGGAGCCGACCGTCGACTCTGGGGATTGGGCCGACGGCGCGGGCGGGGGGCCGGGAAGATGCACAGCGCCGCGAGCGGCGTCCGTATTCCCTCCTCGGCTGTCACCTCTTAGGTCATCGCATTGTTCCCCCGAGCGTTACGCCCAATCTGCGTGGCCCGAGTCACACCCCGTAAGCGCTCAAAAACGGTCAGAGGCGGGCAGAGGAGGTCGCCCGGCGGTTCCGACCGAGGCGGTCTGACGGCGACGGGCCGCCCTACGCACCGTCGGACCCCGCGGGATCGCCGGGATCCCGCGGGGTCCGACGGGGGACGGCCGACCGACCGGCCGATGCCACAGGAGGGGGGTGGCATCCTCCGGCCGCGCCGCTCGCGGTGCGCGGTCAGTGCTCGCGCGGCGCGGGCACCACGCGCTCCACCTCGGGGTGGACGGTCAGCAGTTGCCGCATGGCCGCCTCGGCCCCGGCGCCGTCGCCCGCCGCGAGGGCGTCGACGATCCGGCCGTGGTGCGCCAGCGAGGTCTCGTTCGGGCGGTCACAGCCGGTGACCGGGCCGCCGGAGACCTGGAGGGCGGCCGAGACGATCCCGGAGAGGTGCTCCAGCATGCGGTTGCCGGCGACCTGGATGAGCAGCGAGTGGAACTCGGCGTCCGCGCGCGAGAAGGTCAGCGCGTCGCCCTGGCCCATGGCGTGCCCCATGATCTCGACCATGTCCGCGAGCCGCTGCTGCACGTCCTCGCGGCCGTGTCCGGCGGCCAGGCGCGCGGCGAGCGGTTCGATGGTCCAGCGCAGCTCGCTCAGCTCGCGGCGCTGGTCGTCGCGCTGCGGCCCGAAGGCGCGCCACTCGATGATGTCCGGATCGAGGAGGTTCCAGTCGCTGACGGGTCGCACGCGCGTGCCGACGTTCGGCCGGGCGCTCACCAGCCCCTTGGCCTCCAGGACGCGAAGCGACTCGCGGACGACGGTGCGGGAGACCTCGAAACGCTGGCCGATCTCCTCGGGCACCAGCGGACGGTCGGCGCCGAGATCTCCGGAAACGATCATCTGGCCGAGCTGCTGGACGAGTTGGCCGTGCAGCCCGCGTCCGCGGCTGCCCGCGGCGCGCCGCCCCACGCGGCCGAGCTCCGGGTCCGCGCCCTCCCAGGCGGGGGCACCGAGACGGTCGACGGCGGGAGCCTCGGCGTACGGGTAGCGGTCGAGTTCGCCCGGGCCTGCGAGTCCGGAGTCTGCGGAGCGGGCGGCGGTCATCATGGTGTGCGCAAGGGTACTCACGGATCCTTTGTCGGCGCTGTCTCCAACTCCCTTGAGGGCTTTGGTGAAAAGCACACGAAAGGGTGATCGCTCACCCCGTCGCAATTGACGCCTTATCGGAAAGAAATGGGCTTTCCTCGCGGAGTTGTGCGCAGAGCGGCATCCGACGGGCACGCCCGGTCGTCATCGGACCCTGCCGCGCAGGGTCGTGAGCAGATACGCGCAGAGCAGTGCGGTCAGCGACAACGACAGCGCGCCGCCCACGGGTTGGGCGATCATCCGCGCCACGGCGGTCAGATAGCGCTCTCCGCCGAAGGGCCACTGCAACAGGAACACCTCCCGCATCCGCACGGGGAAGCCGGCGGCCGTTCGCACGGCCGGACCCTGCAGGGCCTTTTGTACGAGGGGCACGACGACGACGGGTACGGCGACCACCGCCGCCAGCCCGGCCGTTGTCGACCGGAAGACGCCGGCGGCCAGCACACCGGCCCAGGCGCAGCCGACCACGAGCCCGACCCAACTCGCACCCAGCGAAAGCCAGTCCCCGGGAACTTCCGTGAGCTCCCGCCCGTATAGGACATAGAGCACTTCGGCGTCGCACCCCACCGTGAGGAAGGCCAGCGTCAGCGCGGTGACGGCGGCGACGAGGAGCTTGGCGGCGAGCAGCCCCAGCCGGCGGGGCACGGTGCCGCGATCCGCCGCCAGCGCGGGGTGGCGGAACTCGTCACCGAAGGCCAGCGCTCCGAGCAGCCCCGCACCGAGCGCCGCGGGCGGCAGCGGCAGCTCCCGCGGCCAGGCGGCCAGCAGCCGCGCCTGCGGGGTGTGCCCGATGCGCGCCAGCAGTACGGCGGTGAGAGCCGAGGCGACGAGCACGCCGGCCCCGGTGAGAAACCCCGTGCCGATCCCGGCGGCACGGCGGATCTCGTAGCGCAGGGGGCGGAGGGGGCTGGGGGCGGGACGGACGGAGATGGGGGGCGGGAGGGGGGAGGGGGCGGGGGCGGGGGGAGGGGAAACCCTCCCGGACACGTCGGTTGAGGTCGAGTGCCCCGAGGATGTGTTGTGCCGCTGGTCCGACGGCTGCGGCTCGTCGCGCGTCGACGACTCCGCCACGGCCGGCGACGCTTCCGGGGCCGGCGGTTCTCCGACGGGCTCCGCGGTCGCCCCGGGGCCCATGTCCCCGACTTCGTCGGCGAGTTGGTGTACGAGGATGCCGTGACGGAACGCGGTCTCGCCGACGTCGGCGCAGGTACTGCCGTACACGGAAAGGCGGTTGCCTTCCTCGCGCACGATCTCGACGGAGCGCTGCGTGGTGCGCGCCTCCTTGGCGAGCAGGGCGGCAAGCCGCGCCGCGTGCGGACTGCGGACGGCGACGCGGGGGCGCAGCCTGGTGCGGGCGAAGTCGGCGGCGTCCTGGTCGGCTACGAGGTGGCCCTGGTCCAGGGTGACGACGTGATCGGCGCTGCGCGCGGCCTCCTTGGGGTCGGCGGTGGTGATCAGGACCGTGCCGCCCTGGGTGGCGTGCGCCCGAAGCATGCCGTGCAGCCAGCGGGCCTCGCGGGCGGAGAGGCCGTCGGCGGGCTCGTCGAGCACGAGGGTGTGCGGGTCGGCCAGCAGGGCGCAGGCCAGGCCGAGGCGGCGGTCCATGCCACGGGAGAGGGTGCCGAGCCGTTCGTCGCGCAGGCTGACGAGGCCGACGACTTCGAGGACCTCGTCGGCGCGGCGGGCGGGAACTCCCGCGGCGGCGCACAGCATGCGCAGGTGTCCGCGCACCGAGCGGGCGGGGTGGCCGGGTACGTCGCCGAGCAGGACGCCGACTTCGCGCGAGGGGTGGGCGATGCGGTTGAGGGGGCGGCCTCTGAAGTAGGCGATGCCACGGCCCTGTTGGAGCTGCAGCATGAGTCTGAGCGTCGTCGTCTTGCCCGCGCCCCGCGCCCCGAGGAGCGCGGTGACGTGGCCTGCGCGCGCCTCGAAGGAGACGTCGTCGACGACGGGCGGAAGCTCCTTGCGGGAGTTGCTGGTCAGTCCGAACGCCTGGATCACTCGCAGCAAGATAGCGTGCTATGTCCGGTTTTTCGGTCACCGCATGGCGCGCTCCCCGCACTGCGATGGAGCCGGTCGGATCCCTGTTCGCCGTTCGCTCCTGAGCCCGGTCCGACGTGTCGTTCCGGAACGTGCCCGCCTGTGCCCCCGCATGCCTGCGCATGCCTGCGGGGCTTCGGTCTCACACCTCGGGGCGGAGCATCGGCGGGTTGAGCAGTGTGGCGCCGCCGGCCCGGAACAGCTGGGCGGGGCGGCCGCCCTGGCGCGTGGTCGTTCCGCCGGTGGGGACGAGGAATCCCGGTGTCCCCGTCACCTTGCGGTGGAAGTTGCGCGGGTCGAGCGCCACGCCCCACACCGCCTCGTAGACCCGGCGCAGCTCACCGACGGTGAACTCGGTGGGACAGAACGCCGTCGCGAGCGACGAGTACTCGATCTTGGAGCGGGCGCGCTCCACGCCGTCGGACAGGATCTGGGCGTGGTCGAAGGCGAGCGGCGCGACCGGTTCACCGTCACGGCCGTAGCCGCCCTGCTGCAGCAGTTCCTCCACCGGAGCCCAGCGGGCGTTGCTGGCATCGCCGCCGGCCCGCGGGGCGGGCAGGTCGGGGGCGAGCGCGAGATGGGCGACGCTGACGACGCGCATCCGGGGGTCCCGCTTGGGGTCACCGTAGGTCGCGAGCTGCTCCAGGTGAGCGCCGTTGTCCTGGGCGGGCACGGACGGGTCGTGGGCGCGCAGCCCGGTCTCCTCCGCCAGTTCGCGCGCCGCGGCCTGCGCCAGGTCCTCGTCGGCCCGGACGAAGCCGCCGGGGAGCGCCCAGCGCCCCTGGAAGGGCGGCTCGCCCCTGCGTACCGCCAGCGCGCACAGGGCATGGCGGCGCACGGTCAGCACGACCAGGTCCACGGTGACGGCGAAGGGCGGAAAGGCTGACGGGTCGTAGGGCATGCGGCGATCATAGTCGTCTGCCTGACGATAAACACTCCTTTCGCCGGTCGCTTGGATGGCTGATCCACTCGGGTTCGCCGGAAGATCCACTTGGATCCGGTATGCGTCTCGCCTGTGCCCGGGACGGTACCCAGAACGGGTGTCCGAGGGCACGTCGGCCGAGGTCACACTCCCAGTTGGAGCCCGTCACCCGCCTCCTCGACCATGGCCAGACCGAGCCGGCTGACGCGTACGGAGAAGGGGGCGCCCGCGACACGCAGCCCCGTCAGAACGATCTCCCCCAACGGCGCGCTGTGCACCGGACGCAACGTGACCGTCCCGGCCGGGGCGTCCGGACGGATCCCGGCCGGCGTCACCGCCAGCAACACCCCAGCGGCGGCTGCGGTGGCTGCGGGGCGGCAGGCGGCCGGATGCGCGAGGGGAACGCTTCCTTCGGTGCGCTGCTCCCCGGCGTACATCTCGGGCAGCCGGTGCCCGAATGCCTCGGCCGCCGCCAGGACGCCGCGCAGCAGGGAACCGGCCTCACGCTCGTAACCGGCGGCGGCCAGTCCGGCGACGGCGACCGCCGTCTCATGGACTCTCACCGCCCCGCTTCGGTGGCCGAAAGGGTTGTGCCCCGCTTCTTTCACACCCAGGCCGCGCAGCCCCCAACCCGAATCCATAGTGGGCCCGCCGAGCAGCCGGACGAGTTGCTCGGTCTGCACCTTGTCGAGCAGGCCGGGGGCGAGTTCGCCGCCGCCGAGCAGGCCGGTGTCGAGGAGATGGGCGGCTGCCGCGCTCAGGTGGGGCACCGGTTTTCCGTCGGGCGCGCGGGCGGCCGCCGGTCTGCCTGCGCCCCGGTCGTCGATCCAGAAGTCCTCGCGAAACGCCGCCCGCAGCGCCCGCGCCCACTGGCGCAGTTCCGCACCGCCCGGTCTGCCGCAGGCGTCGAGCAGGTCGGCGCCGAGCAGCGCCGCCCGGTGGGCGTGGGCCTGTGTCTCGCACCGGAAGAGGCCGGCGGTGTGGGGTTCGCCGAGGTAGGTGCCGTCGCCGACGGTCGTGCGCAGCCAGGTCAGGCAGCGTTGGGCCACCGGCAGGAGCTCCTCCGTCTCGGCTTCGGGAAGCCCCCAGCGGCGGGCCTCCGCCAGGAGCACGGGGAAGTGCAGTGTGGCTTCCGTGCCCGTGCAACCGGGTGGGAGGTGCGGGCCCGCGTCTCGCCGTGGTCCGGGGATCATGCCGAACTGCGGTCCGGAGCCGTGCAGTTGGGTGCGCGCCAGAGTGCGCAGGGTGCCTGCGGCGAGACGGGTGCCGAGTGGCAGTGTCATCCGCGCGGCGGCGAGGGCCTCGGCCGGGGCGAGGCCGCATCGCCATGGGGCGCCGGCTGCGAGGTGGGTGTCGGCGGGGTGGGCGGGATCGCGCAACAGCAGCGCTTGTAGGTCCTCGATGCTCGTCCGCAGGAGCGCCTGGATCCCGGGATGGTCGCCTGAGACCCGGGCGGCGGCGAGCGGACTCGTGGCCGCCCGCCCCACGGCCCGGACCGGCCCCGCTCGGTCCGGCCGCACCCTGAGCTCCACGCTCGTGCTGCCGCCCGCAGGCAACTCGAACTCCCAGCGCAACAGCCCCGCCGAGGCCAGCGCGTCGGCAGGCGGTGGATCCGCTGTGACCGACGAGTTCCCTGTGGCGCCGGTCCAGCGCAGGCCCGAGTCGTGGACGCTCGCGGGCAGTTCGGGACCGGCGGTGCCGGACGCGATCGCTCCCAGATCGGCCAGGTCCGTGCCGAGGGCGACTTCGAGGGGCAGCCGCAACGGTCGCGGAGCCGCGCTGTGCAGGGTGATCCGCTCCGTCCCGTCCGCGTGACGGATGCGCTCGACGACGACGTCCGGATCGGGTCCGGTGTGCGGGGAGGCGCGCAGCGTACCCACGAAACGGGCCTTGTCCGCCGCTGTCATCCGGGCCTGGACGGCGAGCGGTTCGCGCCCGGCAACGCGTACCTGGCATCGGGAGAGCACACGCCGGCCGGCGCGGTAGAACCCCTCCAGTCCTCGCCCCATCAGCTGGCCCTGCTCCGTCGAGATGGCGAGGCCGGGCAGGGCGACGCAGATCAGGGTGGTGTGCGTGGGCGGCAGGTCCGTGAGCGGGCGCGGGGGTGGGGACGGCAGTGGAGAGGGCGACCTGGGACCAGCGGGTGGTCTGAGGCCAGATGGTGGCGTGGGGTCGTAGGCCGAGCTGGCGGCGTCGAGCTTGAGGCCGTGGGCCGAGCCGGTGCTGCCCGGCTTGGGGTCGTGGGTCGAGCCGGTGCTGCCCAGCCTGGCCTCGTGAGCCGTGCCGGTGGTGCTCGGGCTGGGGCCATGGGTCGAGCCGGTGCTGCCCAGCCTGGGGTCGTGAGCCGTGCCGGCGGCGCTCAGGCTGGGGCCATGGGTCGAGCCGGTGCTGCCCGGAGGCTGAGCCAGGGCTCCGTTCGGTGCGTCATTCGGAGGGGGCGCGGGTGAGTGGCGCGGTGGGTCCGGCCGGCGGGCAGCGCTGATGAGCCGGTCGGCTGCCGGGAGGTTGTCGTCGGCGTCGGAGGGCGGAGTCGGCTGATGCATGGCGGGCTTCTTCTGCACTCTGTGCGCCTCGGGCATGCGCGGCGCCGGGTGGGGGGATCCGGACGGGCTTGGGCAGTGCGACGGCGTATGCCATTCAGGCGTACCGCCACTCAGGTGAACGCGGCGGAGCTGCCCAGGGTCACGGCCGGAACGGGGCAAAACGACCGATCGGCGGCGCGGGGGCTCGGTCGGCGAGTGATATGAACGCGGCTGCCCGCCCGCTACGTCACTTGGGCCGTAGTACGCCCCACGACGCCCCTCGGTCTCGCGGCAGCGTTCCGCGCCTGCCTGACGGCTGGTCACGTCTCCTCCGGCGAAATGTCGTTGACGGGCTGTGCGGTGCCTGAGCGCTTGTCGTGCTGACCCGTGATTGCCTTCCTCGCTGTACGCGGGCGCGTGTCTGCTGGACGCGTGCCGCCTGCCGACGAGCGCTGGCGCGGAACCCTCGTTCCTCGGCCGTCGGCGACGGTGGCCGGACGCGGCGCACTGCCGGCAGAGCGCGTACGGCGTCGGGAGCTTGGGGAGGGCCCACGGGCGGGTACCGGCGCGGTGGTCGCGTCGGTGGTCTCGTCGGTGGTCGGCTCGTCGTCGGGCTGTGGGGCCGCCGCACGCGCGCGGTCCTGCCGTTCCGCGCGCAGGCAGCGTCGGATCGACTCCGGGTCCAGGCCCTCGTTGCACGCCTGGTGCAGCAGGCGTGCAAAGAGATAGCCGGGGTCCGCGCCGAGCGCCATGGCGAGGGCTTCTCGGGCCTCCAGTTCGTCACCGAGGGACCAGGCGACCCAGCCGGCGAGGGTCAGGGGCGCCGCCGCGTGCTCGCCGTACGACCCGACGCATCGACGGGCCAGTGCGCGCCACAGGCGGAGTGCGGGACCGGCCTCGTCCCCTTCCATCCACTCGGCCGCGCGGTCGCGGGTCATGCGGTCCTGGAGGCCGAGAATCAGTGCCGCCGCCTCGTCGTGCTCCAGCAGACCGTCGTCGCGCAGGTCTGCCGTGAGCGTGCCCGAAACCGGCGGGGCGTCGGCAAAGCGTCGCATGACCTGCTGGGCCAGTTGAAGCGTCCGCCCCCTCACGTCCGTGCGGCCGGAGGCGTCCAGAATCTTCGGGACCAGCGCCATGTTGGCCGTGTCCAGGGCGGCTTCCTGCGCAAGGGCCGCCGTGGTTTCCCACGGCTGCAGCCGGGCCCGCAATTCGCGCAAGGTGCCGCGCACCTGGAGACCGGCGTAGGTGGCCGCGGCGGCGAGAACGGAGGTGCCGGGCAGCCCCATGGCCAGGCCCTCGGAGGGGCAGCATGCCTCGTTGTCACAGCAGTACGACCAGAAGCGGCCGTCGGAGATGCACAGCGCCTCGATCACGGGCACGTCGAGGTGGCCGCACTCGATGCGCAGCTTCTGGGCCAGTGGGCGCAGCCGCTCCATGACCTGTCGTCCCGACTCGCCCCTGCCCGGCTCCTGGCAGAGGTAGGCGACCATCTGCTCCGGGCGCGCTCCTCTGCGTTCGCTGCCCGTCACCAGTCCTTGGACCAGTTGTCGGGCCACGGACGCCCAGTCGTCGGGGCTCGCGGGGATGCCGAGGCGGGCCCGGCCGCCGAAGCGGCCACGTCCATGCCTGTCGTGCAGGGCGACCAGGACGATGCTGTCCTCGGGCCGGTAGCCGAGCAGGTACGGCAGGGCGTCGGCCAGTTCGGCGGGGGTGCGGAGCGTGACCTGGTGTTCGGCGCCGCGGCTTTCATACGGCGTGCAGTCGGGGTGGTCGGGGCCTGGCGGGAGGGTGTCGTACACGTCGTGTGGGTTGGGCACGACATGTGGGTTGCGCACGTCGTGTGGGTTGGGCACGTCGTGTGGGTTGCGTACGTCGTGTGGGTGGTGCGCATCGTGTACGTCGCGTGCGTTGTGTACGTCGTGTGTGTCACGTCCGCCGTCGTTGGCGTTGTCGGGTGATCCAGTGGTTTCGCCGTGGTTCGTCATGCGCCGACGATCTCGCGAGCTGCGAAGTCCCGTTTGCGCCTGTGGACAACTCGGATCAGGAGCACGTCAACCAGTCGCCGAATCAGACCGCACCGCTCGAATATCCCCAGGTCAGAGCGGCCTTTGCTGCATACGCGAGCGCGGTACGACAATCGCATCTGGCCTGCCACGCACATCCAGCCCGCCGCGCCGCGACGGCGACCGGTCCGCCACGGCACCCCAACGCCCCGCTCCCCCGCGAATCCCACCCCGTTCGGCTCCCGCGCGAAACCCCAAGCCTTCCGACTCCTCAGTCCTCCCCACGGCCTGCAGCCCTTCGACCGACCTCAGTCCGCCCAACCAGCCTCTATCGCCCGACCTGCCTCGACCGCCCCGACCCGGATTGTCAGTGCCGTCCTGTTTGATGGGACGCATGGAACACACGAGCAACGCGGAGCTCCGGGTGGCCGCCGACGCGGTTCTCGCCCGGCTCGTCGGGGACGCCACAGGTGAGGCGCGCCTGCGTGAGGACCAGTGGCGGGCGATCGAGGCGCTGGTCGCCGACAGACGCCGCGCGCTCGTGGTGCAGCGGACGGGGTGGGGCAAGTCCGCGGTGTATTTCGTGGCCACCTCTCTGCTGCGGAGCCGGGGCAGTGGACCGACGGTGATCGTCTCGCCGCTGCTCGCGCTGATGCGGAACCAGGTCGAGGCCGCGGCCCGGGCCGGTATCCATGCGCGGACCATCAACTCCGCCAACGCCGAGGAGTGGGACACCGTCCAGGCCGAGATCGTGGCGGGCGAGGTCGACGTTCTGCTGGTGAGCCCGGAGCGGCTGAACAACCCGGACTTCCGCGATCAGGTGCTGCCCAAGCTCGCCGCGGCCACGGGGCTGCTCGTGGTGGACGAGGCGCACTGCATCTCGGACTGGGGGCACGACTTCCGGCCTGACTACCGGCGGCTGCGCACCATGCTCGGCGATCTGCCGCCGGGCGTACCGGTGTTGGCGACCACGGCGACCGCCAACGCGCGCGTGACCGCCGACGTCGCCGAGCAACTGGGCACCGGGGGCACCTCGGACGCCCTGGTCCTGCGCGGCCCGCTGGACCGCGAGAGTCTGAGCCTGTCCGTGCTGTCCCTGCCGGACGCCGCGCATCGGATGGCCTGGCTCGCCGACCATCTGGACGAGTTGCCGGGTTCCGGGATCGTGTACACGCTCACCGTGGCCGCCGCCGAGGAGGTCACCGCGTTCCTGCGGCAGCGCGGGCACACCGTGGCCTCCTACACGGGCCGGACGGAGAACGCCGAGCGGCAGCAGGCGGAGGACGATCTCCTGGCCAACAGGGTGAAGGCCCTGGTCGCCACCTCCGCCCTGGGCATGGGCTTCGACAAGCCGGACCTCGGTTTCGTGGTGCACCTCGGTTCGCCATCCTCCCCCATCGCCTACTACCAGCAGGTGGGCCGCGCGGGCCGCGGGGTGAAGCATGCCGAGGTGCTGCTGCTCCCGGGCAAGGAGGACGAGGCCATCTGGGAGTACTTCGCCTCGCTCGCCTTCCCGTCGGAGGACCTGGTGCGCCGCACCCTCGACGTCCTGGCGCGCGCGGACGGCCCCATGTCGCTGCCCGCCCTGGAACCTCTGGTGGAGCTGCGTCGCTCCCGCCTGGAGACCATGCTGAAGGTGCTCGACGTGGACGGCGCCGTCAAGCGTGTGAAGGGCGGCTGGATCGCGACGGGGCAACGGTGGACGTACGACGGGGAGCGGTACGACTGGGTGGCGCGGCAGCGCAGGGCCGAGCAGCAGGCGATGCGGGAGTACGCGTCGACGTCCGGCTGCCGGATGGAGTTCCTGCAGCGTCAGTTGGACGACGAGGGTGCCAAGCCCTGCGGTCGCTGCGACAACTGCGCGGGAGCGCGGTTCACCGCGGACACGTCCCCGGCGGCGCTGGACGCGGCACGTGACGATCTCGGCCGCGCCGGCGTCGAGGTGGAGCCGCGCCGCATGTGGCCGACCGGGCTGCCCGCCGTCGGCGTGGATCTCAAGGGGCGTATCCCGCCCGGAGAACAGGCCGCTCCGGGGCGGGCGTTGGGGCGTCTGTCGGACATCGGCTGGGGCAACCGACTGCGTCCGATGTTCGCGCCCCAGGCGCCGGACGGTCCCGTGCCCGACGACGTGGCGAAGGCGGTCGTGAGCGTCCTCGTCGACTGGGCCAAGGGGCCGGGCGGCTGGGCCTCGGGCGCACCGGACGCTCAAGCGCGTCCCGTGGGCGTGGTCACCGTCGCCTCACGCACCCGGCCGCGACTGATCAATTCCCTTGGGGAGTACATCTCGGAGGTCGGCCGGCTGCCGTTGCTGGGTGCTCTGGAGTACGTGGGCGAAGCACCCCGTCCCTCCCGCAGCAACAGCGCGCAGCGCCTGAAGGCCCTGGACGGTGCCCTGACCGTGCCGCCCGGCCTCGTCTCCGCCCTCGCCGGAACCGGCGGTCCGGTTCTGCTCGTGGACGACTTCACCGAGACGGGCTGGACCCTCGCCGTCGCGGCCCGCATGCTCCGACGGGCAGGCGCGCAGGGGGTGTTGCCGCTCGTCCTGGCCGTCCAGGGCTGATCCCTCCGCTCGGACACCACGCCCCCTCCCCCGACTTCGCACCGGCCTGCGGGGGCCAACCGCCATCAAATCGTGTACGAACCCGAGGTGAACGAACGCCTCAAGCGTCACTTGCCTGAGGACTGGGTAGGGATATAAACCACACAGCATCACATTTGGGTCGGTGGCCCCATTTGCTCGTTGCCGCATCCAAGTTCGACAGCAAGAATTGAACTCCGCTCCCCGCACGGCTCGCCCGTGATCCGGTAGGGCTCTGCTGCGGTGCGCGCTCCCCCGAATCCGACCTCGCCCGCAGTGTGGGCGCGTAGCCGAAGGGAGGACCGTGACCTTCGGATTCGCTCCGTCCTCCGCGGCATCCACGTCGACGTCTGCCGACCTGTCCGCCGCTTCCGCCAACCCCATGGCCCGCATGCTCGAACCAGCGGAGTGGGCCGCCGCCGGCATCCCTCTGCTGCGCAATCCGCGCGAGGTCGTCAGCGGGCTGCACTCCCGGCATCATCCTCGGCCGGCGACCGCCGTCGTGGCCGTGCTCGATCCGGACGAGCGCGTGCGGGCGAGCGCGTCGTTCGCCCGACGCCCGGCCCCGGCCGACGGCTGGATGTTCCGCAACGTGCTGCTGGCCCAGCTGCGCCGCGTCATACCGCACGACCTGCGCCGCCGTACGCCGGTGCGCACTGCCGTGCTGCTGTACTGCCGCGAGGGCGACGCGCGTTGGACCGAGGAGGACGGGGCGTGGATGTGGGGGCTGCGGGACGCCTGCACGCTGCACGGCCTGCGCTGCGGGGCGTACATCACGCTGACGCGTGACGGCTGGCAGGTCCTCGGCGAGGGTCGCGGCGGTCGCCGCCCGAATGCCGACTCGACCCCGGAACCGTTCGGCATGTCCGAGGCCCCTCCCCCGCTGCCGCGCACCGGTGGCGCCGCGTCGGAGGTCCTGCGCCGAGCGGCGGCCCGCTGACAGCACCCGGACCGCGCCGTCAGCACGGCGCACACCCGCCTACGGCTTCGAAGACGCGACCCTTCCGCGACCTTTTCGCGGCCCCTCTACTCCGCGACCTTCCGTGGCCCCTGCCCCTCTACGACTTCGAGGACGGGCCAGCGCTCCACACAGACGAGAACACCCGCGTACGACGGTGACAACCGCCGGCGTCTCGTCCTCCCGCACGGCGTCCCCCATCCCGGCGAGGCCCCGCACCGGCGCCCCGGGTCGGCACCCCACCACAGCGCCCGCTCAGCGATGGGCGGCCGTCGTCAGGGCAGGCGGAAACGCCCGCTGTGCCGATGCCGTCACCATGGCGTCCTCGCCGCTCCGCGTTCGACGAGCGGAGCGGAGCGGTCTCAGACGCCTGCGCCCAGTACCGAGTTGATCTGCTGCGGGTCGCCGCAGACGATCAGCAGGGCGCCGGCCCGGGCATGGGCCAGCGGCAGGGCGGTGGCGGCGGCCGAGTCGGGCCCGCCGTTGATGGCGACCACGACCACGGGGCGCGCGGCGGCACGGTCGGCGACGGCGGCGTCCGCGTAGAAGACGTCGTCTCCCGCGTCGTGCTGCGCCCAGTAGGAGGCTTCACCGAAGGACAGCTCGTGGGCGGCCCACGGATGCTGCTCGCCGGTGGTGATCACCAGGACGTCGCCAGGAGCACGGCCGGAGTCCAGCAGAAGGTCCACGGCTTCCTCGGCGGCATCCAGCGCGCCCTCGGCCGAAGCCGGGATCAGCTGGATCTGCGGGGTCGCCGAGGTCGCGACGGAAGGGGCGGGAGCAGCCGGAACCGACGGGTCGGGCTTGGCCTGGGCCACGTCACGCGGCGTACGTTGCACCGGCGGGGTGGGCCGGAGCGGACCGGGGCGACCCGGGCGCGGCGGGGCCGCGGGACGGGGGCCGGGTACGGGACGGGGGGTCGGCGCGGTACGGCCACTGGCCGGAGTGGCGCGGGGACCCTGGGCACTCTCGTGAATCTGAGGCTCCTCGGGAATGAGAGGCATGAGCTGATATTTATCAAACGTTGGTACGGCCCGCGTGGGCGGGTGGCACTTGGGTGCGAGCGGAATCGTCAGAAGTCGAAGCCCAGCTGCCCCTCGATCTCCGGAACGTTTCCATCCGCCCAACTGCGGGCCTTCTTGAGGTGCCGCCACTGGGGCAGCGCATCAAGATACGCCCACGACAACCGGTGGTACGGGGTGGGGCCCCGCTCCTCCAGTGCGGCCTTGTGCACGGGCGACGGATACCCGGCATTGTCCGCAAAACCGAAGTCTGCATGGTCGATACCCAGTTCGGCCATCATTTTGTCGCGCTGAACCTTGGCGATCACCGAGGCCGCCGCGACCGCCACGCACGACCGGTCGCCCTTGATGACTGTACGGACCGACCACGGAGCCCCGAGATAGTCGTGTTTCCCGTCGAGGATCACGGCGTCGGGGCGGACCGGCAGGGCCTCCAGGGCCCGCACCGCCGCCAGACGCAGCGCCGCGGTCATCCCCACCTCGTCGATCTCCTCCGGGGAGGCGTGCCCCAGGGCGTACGACGTGACCCACTTCTGCAGTTCGGCCGCGAGCGCGGTGCGTCGCTTGACGGTGAGCAGCTTGGAGTCGGTGAGGCCTTCGGGGGGTCGGCGCAGTCCGGTGACCGCCGCACAGACGGTGACGGGTCCGGCCCACGCGCCGCGCCCCACCTCGTCGACACCGGCAATGATCTTCGCTCCGGTCGTGGCGCGGAGTGAGCGCTCGACGGTGTGAGTAGGTGGTTCGTACGGCATGGCGCCCTTAGCGTACGCCGCCCGGATCACCCTGCGACACCCCGGTTTCCCGAAGCGACGCCACTGCCCTCGCGACCGGCGGTCAGCCGCCGGTCGGCCTGAGCAGCGGAACCATCAACTGGTCGATCATCTCTTCGAGATCGCGATCGTTCCATTCGCTTCCGCTCATCTTGGAGCGGTACATCATCATGGCCGGGATCGCGTCGAAGACGTAGCTGTTGGCCGCGTCGGGGCGCACCTCTTTCCGCTCTATTCCGCGGGTGATGACCTCTCGGAGCAGTTTGATCGTGGGTTCCACGATGCCGTCGAAGATGACTCCATGGAAGCGCTCGGCCTGCACCGGGTCGCATTCGTGAATGACCGCGCGCACCGCGAAGCCGGGCCGCGAGTACATCGCCTCCCTCGCCTGCCGGCACAGGGCCAGCAGGTCCTCGCGCACGCTGCCGAGGTCCGGCGCCTCCTCGATGCGCGGCAGTCCCGCCTGCAACGCGTCCGCGACGAGGTCCTCCTTGGACGGCCAGCGGCGATAGACGGCGGCCTTGCCGGTCTGGGCGCCGGCGGCGACGCCCTCCATGGTCAGGCCGTTCCAGCCGACCGTGCTGAGCTGCTCCAACGCGGCATCCAGGATCGCGCGTTCGAGCACTGCGCCGCGCCGACGGAGGGTGGCCGCCTGAGCGGGGGCGGTCGTCCAGCGCGATGTGTCCATCTGACTTTCTCCAGCGAGCGGGGGGGTGGGGATTTCGGGGAGCGGAGCGCGCCGTACGGCGACGAACGGGGGATTCGCCGGACGACGACAAGTTAAGTGAACGCTTGCGTTCACTACCGGGACTCACTACCGTTGACGCGACAGTGAACGCGAGCGTTCACTAAGGCACTCGTGGGGGACCCATAGTGACAACCTCTCCTTTGATTCAGGGCCAGAAGCCGGGTGCGGCTCGCCGGGACGGGCGTCCCGGCATCGCTCTCGCCGTCATCGCGGCCTGTCAACTCATGGTCGTACTCGACGCGACGATTGTGAACATCGCGCTCCCGCACATTCAAGACGCGCTCAATTTCAGCACCACCGACCTCACGTGGGTGGTCAGCGCCTACACGCTCACCTTCGGTGGCCTGCTGCTTCTCGGCGGCAGGGCCGGTGACATCCTCGGCCGCCGCCGGGTCTTCATGACCGGCATCCTGCTGTTCACCTTCGCCTCGCTGCTCGGCGGACTCGCCCAGGAACCCTGGCAGTTGCTGGCCGCTCGCGTGCTCCAGGGCATGGGTGGCGCGATCGCGTCGCCCACGGCGCTCGCCCTCATCACCACCACGTTCCCCGAAGGGCCTGAGCGCAACCGGGCATTCGGCGTCTTCGCCGCCGTATCCGCAGGTGGCGGCGCCATCGGGCTCCTCGCGGGCGGCATGCTGACCGAGTGGCTCAACTGGCGCTGGGTGCTCTTCGTCAACGTGCCCATCGGTGTGGCGATCATCCTGCTCGCCCCGCTGTACATCAACGAGTCCGAACGGCATACCGGCCGCTTCGACATCGCGGGCGCGCTGACCTCGACCGCGGGCATGGCGTCCCTCGTCTACGGCTTCATCCGCGCGGCCGACGACGGCTGGCGGGACGGTCTGACCATCGGCTCCTTCGCTGCCGCCGCCGTCCTGCTGGTGACGTTCGGACTCGTCGAGAGCCGGGCCAAGGAGCCCATCACGCCGCTGCGGATGTTCACCGACCGCAACCGCTCGGGCACGTATGTGATCATGCTGAGCCTGGCCGCGGCGATGTTCGGCATGTTCTTCTACATCGTGCTGTTCGTGCAGAACGTGCTCGGCTACAGCCCGATCGAGGCCGGTCTCGCCTTCCTGCCGGTGACGGTCGTGATCGCGCTCGGCGCGGGGCTGTCGCAGCGGTTCCTGCCGGTGTTCGGTCCCAAGCCCTTCATGCTCACCGGGTCGGCCCTCGCGGTGGTCGGGTTGGCCTGGCAGACCCTCATCAGCTCCGACAGCTCCTACGCCGGCGGAGTGCTCGGACCGATGCTCGTGTTCGGCTTCGGCATGGGCCTGAACTTCGTGACGCTGACGGTCACCGCGGTGTCCGGCGTCGCCCAGCACGAGGCGGGCGCGGCCTCCGGCCTGCTCAACGCCATGCAGCAGGTGGGCGGCTCGCTCGGTCTGTCGATCCTGACCACCGTGTTCGGGTCGGCCAGCAGGGACGAGGCGAAGAAGCAGCTGCCGGACTTCCTCGCCAACGGCTCGGCGGAGCAGAAGGCGGAGTTCGCCAAGACGCATCAGCTGCCCGCGCCGTGGGGGCATGAGGTGCTGGCCCAGGGCATCTCCATGGGCTTCGTCGCGGCGGCGGCCATGGCCGTCCTCGCCCTGGCCAGCGCCTGGCTGGTGATCCGCGTCCGCAAGAGCGACCTGGAGGCCCTCGCGGGTACGGCGGGGCCGATGGCCGGCTGAACAGCAGGGCCACCCCACAGCGCCCAACGGAGGGCCGGGCCGGGTCTCGGGGATCGACGGCGAGGACGTCGGTCCGGTCCTCCGCACCACCGCCGCCGCACACAGCAGGACCAGGGCGAACAGCAACGACGAGAATTCCATGACCACCCCCAGCTCTCCTGCGTGGCAACGGCGCGTGCCGACACTTCCGTCGCACAGCGACTGCCCCGACAACGAGCGACTCATCACGGAGAGTTCCCGACATGCACAGAGAGTTTCGAAACCGGGTCTCTGTCCCGTGATCGTCGGCGCCTACGCCGCCGAGGGAACCCACTCCGGCAGCTCTTCGGTGCGCTCCAGCCACTCGGGGGGCGGTGACCCCGCCTTGCCGGAGGCGATCACCCCGCCGACGATGGCGCAGGTGGTGTCCACGTCGCCGCCGACTCCCGCGGTCGTCCAGAACGCCCGCTCGTAGTCGCCGAGGGCCCTGGCCGCCGACCAGAGGGCGAAGGGCACCGTGTCGTGGGCGGACGTACGCCGTCCACAGCCCAGCACCGCGGCGACGGTGCCCGCGTCGGCGTAGTCGAGCATGTCCTTCGCCCGCCGCAGGCCCGCGCGGACGGCGCTCTTCGGGACGAGGGCGATCACACCGTCGAGGAGTGCCTCGGGGCTCGACGGGCCGCCTGGGGCGCCGGCCAGGGCGGCGGCAGCGGCGACGGCCATGGCCCCGACGACGGCCTCACGATGCTGGTGCGTGGGGTAGGCCGAGATCTCCGCCTGGTGGGTGGCCTGCTCCGGGTCGTCGGCGTACCAGGCTCCCAGCGGGGCGATCCGCATGGCGGCGCCGTTACCCCAGGAGCCCTGTCCGTTGAACAGTTCGGCGGCCAGCTCACGCCAGTCCCCGCCCTCCCGTACGAGCCGCAGCAGGCGGTTCACGGCAGGGCCGTAGCCCCGGTCGAAGTCGTGGTGCTCGGCGAAGGAGAGGGCCAGCGCGTCCTGGTCGATGCGGTGGTGGGCGGCCAGCACGGCGACAACGGAGCAGGCCATCTCCGTGTCGTCCGTCCACTGCCAGCGGCCGGGCGGGAGCTCGCGGCGCTGCAGCAGCGGATAGTGCACCGGAACGAAGAACTGCGAGCCCAGTGCGTCCCCCACCGTCAGCCCGCGCAGACTGGCCAGGGCGCGCTCCAGGCGCGCGTCGGAAGAGGAGTCCGGGGTCATTGTTCTGCCACTCTATCCGGTGATTCCGTACGGTTCCGGATCTCGCCAGCGTTCGAATGGCCGGTCCAGCACGTACTTGCCGTCGTCCCCGAGAACGAGCATCCGCATCTCGGCGTTCCCCGGGTTCGACAGGGACTCGAATTCCGCGACCGTCCAGTGGAACCACCGCATGCAGAACAGCCGCATGGCCAGGCCGTGAGTCACCAGCAGCACGTTCGGCGGATGATCGGGGTCCTCGAAGCTGCGGAACAGGCTCTCCAGGAAGCCGCCGACCCGGTCGTAGACGTCGGCGCCGGACTCGCCCTGCGCGAAGCGGTAGAAGAAGTGGCCGTAGGCGTCCCGGTATGCCTTCTGGAGGCGTACGTCGTCGCGGTCCTGCCAGTTCCCCCAGTCCTGCTCGCGCAGCCGGGGCTCCTCGCGGACACGTATGAGGTCGGGGTCGAGGTGAAAGGCGCGGAGGGTCTCGTGGGTACGGCGGTACGGCGACACGTAGACGCTGACGCGTTCCCGCCCGAACAGCTCGCGCAGCCGCTTGCCGGTCTCCTCCGCCTGCTGCCAGCCGCGCTCGGTCAGGGCCAGAGCGTGGTCGGGCTCGCGTTCGTACACGGTGTCATCAACATTGCCCGTTGACTCTCCGTGCCGGACAAGGACGATGCGCCGTGGTCGTGCCATGCCAAAACCCTAGATCGGTTTGTGGCGTATCGAGCACTCGTACGGGCTCTATACGGCGTAGGTCACACATTTCCTGCACTATGGGCCACACCAGGGCCCACCATCAGCGGGTCCGGTTTTCAAACCGTCCAGGTCGGTTCGAGCTCCACGATGTCACCCGTGAGGGCCGCGACATCCGCTTCCGTCTGGGCCCGCAGGGCGAGCCGCTCCACGCGTTCCGTGCGGTACTTGCCGTGCTCGGCGGCCGACCTCCACATCGACAGCACCAGGAACTCGTGTCCCGGCGCCTCGCCGAACAGACCGCGGACCATCCCCGGCGATCCGGCCATGGCGGGGTTCCACACCTTCTCCTGCATGAGGACGAAGTGCTCCGCGCGCTCCTCGTGGACGCGGCAGAGGGCCACCCGCACCAGGTCGGCGTCCGTGAAGCGCGGCTCGAAGCCCGTCTTCACGTCGAACCGGTAGTCGAAGAGCTTGACCTGGGTGTCCTTGAAGGTCCCCGACTGGGCGGCGGCCAGCCTGTCGTGCGAGCGGGCCATGAAGGAGTCGTAGAAGGAACGGCTCTCCCAGAAGGAGAAGATGTGCGCTACACCCGGTCGGCCCCGGCTCCAGCCACCGCCCTGCCCTCGAAACCCCGGCTCCCCCAGAAGCCCCGCCCACTTTCGCTGCCCCCGCTCGAAGCCGCGGCGGTCCACCACGGTGCAGCGAATCCACTTGACCAGCACCGCGCCATGGTAAGGCCACGGAGCGTGGCGGTGGTCACGCTCCGGGGGAGAGCGCCGGCGCATACGCGCGTGCGCGCGTGGCAGGATGGACAACAGGCCCTGTCCGCACAGCGGTTGGGCCGACACGGCGCAGGGGGCACGGGGAAGGGGAGACCCGGTGAGCGGCATCAACAAGGGCATTCGCAAGGTCGAGGTCGGCATCAAGTGGGACCCGAGTCCGGCAGGGCAGCCGCCCACCGACCTCGACCTCGTGGCCGCGACGTACCCGACGAGCGATCCGTACGGCGAACCGGCCTACGTGGTGCACTTCGACAGCCGGTCCCCCGACGGCACCATCTCCCTCAACCGCGACAGCAAGGACGGCAAGGGCTTCGGCTGGGACGAGGTCATGACGCTGGAGCTCGAACGACTCAGCGACCGGTACGCGCGCGTGGTGGTCGGTGTCGTCATCCAGCAGCGCCCCGCCGCCCGGACCTTCGTCAGCGTGATCAACCCCGCTGTACGCATTCGGGAGGGCTACACCGTGCTGGCCGAGGACGACTTCGGGGACGTCCTGGGGGCGGTGGCCGCGACGGTCGGGGAGTTCGTGCGCGACGAGTCCGGCTCGTGGGACTTCCACCCGGGAGTCCACGGCTTCGAGGACGCCCCGGAGACGTTCACGAGAACCATGGGCCGCAAACTGTCCTGACCAACCGCGCCACACCATCGGAACGCCGAGGGCGGTGGAGCCGGGCACCGGCTCCACCGCCCTCGTCAGTACTGAGCGTCCGCGATCAGCTGCAGCCGCTCGTCGAGCCGCAGCCCTCGCAGATGTAGCAGGAACCGGCCCGCTGCATCTTCGTGCCGCAGGAGAAGCACAGCGGTGCGTCGGCCTGGATGCCCAGCTGCATCTCGACCAGTTCGGCGCTGGTGTGGGCCTGCTTCGGGGCGGGCTTGGCCGCCTGGACCTCGGCACGCGGCGTGGCCACGGCCTTCAGCTCCTGGGCACGGGGCGCCGACTGGGCCAGACCCTCGACGTCGACCTCGTCCTCGGCCGGCTCGTAGGAGCCGGTCTCCAGGTGACGCTGACGCTCCTCGGCGGAGTGGATGCCAAGCGCGGAGCGCGTCTCGAAGGGCAGGAAGTCCAGCGCCAGACGGCGGAAGATGTAGTCGACGATCGACTGCGCCATCCGCACGTCCGGGTCGTCCGTCATGCCGGCCGGCTCGAAGCGCATGTTGGTGAACTTCGAGACGTACGTCTCCAGCGGCACGCCGTACTGCAGACCCACGGAGACCGCGATGGAGAAGGCGTCCATCATGCCCGCGAGGGTGGAGCCCTGCTTGGACATCTTCAGGAAGACCTCGCCCAGGCCGTCGTCCGGGTAGGAATTGGCCGTCATGTAACCCTCGGCGCCGCCGACCGTGAAGGACGTCGTGATGCCGGGGCGGCCCTTGGGGAGGCGCTTGCGGACCGGGCGGTACTCGATGACCTTCTCGACCGCCTCGCGGATGGTCGCCTCGGCCTTCTCCGTGACCTCGGCCTTCTCCTTCTCCTTGGTCTTGGCGGAGAGCGGCTGGCCGACCTTGCAGTTGTCGCGGTAGATGGCGAGCGCCTTGACGCCCAGCTTCCAGGCCTCGAAGTAGATCTCCTCGACCTCCTCGACGGTCGCCGACTCCGGCATGTTGACCGTCTTGGAGATGGCGCCGGAGATCCACGGCTGGATGGCGGCCATCATGCGCACGTGGCCCATCGGGGAGATGGCCCGCTCGCCCATGGCGCAGTCGAACACCTCGTAGTGCTCGTGCTTGAGGCCGGGAGCGTCGATCACGTTGCCGTGCTCGGCGATGTGGGCGACGATCGCCTCGATCTGCTCCTCCTGGTAGCCCAGGCGGCGCAGGGCCTGCGGGACCGTGCCGTTGACGATCTGCATCGAGCCGCCGCCGACCAGCTTCTTGAACTTCACCAGCGCCAGGTCGGGCTCGACACCGGTGGTGTCGCAGGACATCGCCAGACCGATGGTGCCGGTCGGGGCGAGGACGGACGCCTGGGAGTTACGGAAACCGTTCTTCTCACCGAGGCGCAGCACGTCCTGCCATGCCTCCGTGGCGGCGGCCCACACCGGCGTGTCCAGGTCGTCCATGCGCACGGCCGCGGCGTTGGCGTCGGAGTGCTGCTTCATGACGCGGTTGTGGGCGCCGGCGTTGCGGGCGTAGCCGTCGTACGGGCCCACCACGGCGGCGAGTTCGGCGGAGCGCTTGTACGCCGTACCGGTCATCAGGGAGGTGATGGCACCGGCGAGGGCGCGGCCGCCGTCGGAGTCGTAGGCGTGACCCGTGGCCATCAGCAGGGCGCCGAGGTTGGCGTAGCCGATGCCGAGCTGGCGGAACGCGCGCGTGTTCTCGCCGATCTTCTGGGTCGGGAAGTCCGCGAAGCAGATGGAGATGTCCATCGCGGTGATGACGAGCTCGACGACCTTGGCGAAGCGCTCGACCTCGAAGGACTGGTTGCCCTTGCCGTCGTCCTTGAGGAACTTCATCAGGTTCAGCGAGGCGAGGTTGCAGGACGTGTTGTCCAGGTGCATGTACTCGCTGCAGGGGTTCGAGCCGTTGATGCGGCCGGACTCCGGGCAGGTGTGCCAGTGGTTGATGACGTCGTCGTACTGGATGCCCGGGTCGGCGCAGGCCCACGCGGCCTCGGCCATCTTGCGGAACAGGTCCTTGGCGTCGACCTCTTCGATGACCTCACCGGTCATCCGGGCGCGCAGGCCGAACTTGCCGCCCTGCTCGACCGCCTTCATGAACTCGTCGTTCACGCGGACCGAGTTGTTGGCGTTCTGGTACTGGACCGAGGTGATGTCCTCGCCGCCCAGGTCCATGTCGAAGCCCGCGTCCCGGAGGGCACGGATCTTCTCCTCCTCCTTCACCTTGGTCTCGATGAAGTCCTCGATGTCGGGGTGGTCGACGTCGAGGATGACCATCTTGGCGGCGCGGCGGGTGGCACCACCGGACTTGATGGTGCCGGCGGAGGCGTCGGCGCCGCGCATGAAGGAGACCGGACCGGAGGCGTTGCCACCGGAGGAGAGCAGTTCCTTGGAGGAGCGGATGCGGGAGAGGTTCAGGCCGGCGCCGGAGCCGCCCTTGAAGATCATCCCCTCTTCCTTGTACCAGTCCAGGATCGACTCCATGGAGTCGTCCACGGACAGGATGAAGCAGGCGGAGACCTGCTGGGGCTGCGGGGTGCCGACGTTGAACCAGACGGGGCTGTTGAAGCTGAAGATCTGGTGCAGGAGGGCGTACGCCAGCTCGTGCTCGAAGATCTCCGCGTCGGCGGGCGAGGCGAAGTACTTGTTGTCCTCGCCGGCCTTCCGGTACGTCTTCACGATGCGGTCGATCAGCTGCTTGAGGCTGACCTCGCGCTGCGGGGTGCCGACGGCACCGCGGAAGTACTTGCTGGTGACGATGTTGACCGCGTTCACCGACCAGAAGTCGGGGAACTCGACGCCGCGCTGCTCGAAGTTGACCGAGCCGTCGCGCCAGTTGGTCATGACGACGTCACGGCGCTCCCAGGCCACCTCGTCGTACGGATGCACGCCGGGGGTGGTGTGGATGCGCTCGATACGCAGGCCCTTGTTCGCTGCCGCCTTGGTGCCCTTGGCGCGGGAACTCCGTGCCGGACCGCTCGCCGTCTCTGTCATGCCGCCTCCCTGTACGGGCTAAAACGCCCTGAAGTGCCCCGATGTTCCCGTGGCACGGTGTTCTGTCTGGTGTTGCGGGCACCCACTCGCTACCGCCCGCAACAGGTCTTCGAATCGCCGCCGAACCAGCCGGATCCCGCGCCCTGGCCCGGTCTCCGGCCCGCCGGTCAGTCGGCGGCGTGGGCGGGCTCGGGAACCTGGGTGGTCCCCCCGCGCCCGCGGTCGTCTTCCCGGCTCCCCGCGGCAGCGTCCTCGCGGTCGTCGTCGTCCGCGGCGGCGCGTCGCGTCTCCTCCCTCAGCTCCGCGATGGCGGCCTCGAAGTCGTCGAGCGAGTCGAACGCCCGGTAGACGGAGGCGAATCGCAGATACGCGACGAGGTCGAGCTCCTGCAACGGGCCGAGTATGGCCAGCCCCACGTCATGGGTGGTCAGCTCGGCGCTCCCGGTGGCCCGCACCGCCTCCTCGACCCGCTGGCCGAGCTGGGCGAGTGCGTCCTCGGTGACAGGCCGCCCCTGGCATGCCTTGCGCACGCCGTTGATGACCTTGGTACGACTGAAAGGCTCGGTGACTCCGGACCGCTTGATCACCATCAGTGAGCACGTCTCCACCGTCGTGAACCGACGGGAGCAGTCCGGGCACTGTCGGCGCCTGCGGATCGACGTGCCGTCGTCGGTCGTGCGACTGTCGACGACACGGCTGTCGGGGTGCCTGCAGAAGGGGCAGTGCATGAACTCCCAACCCTCCTCACAGCAGACTCAATAGCCTCGCTGGGCCTCATGGGCCCCTCGAAGCAGCCCCAAGCATAGGCGATCGCCAGGGGCCGGGAGACCCGGGGGACCACAACTTCTGGGCTGCTGTTGCAATCCAACCACTACATGTGGGGATTGGCTCATACATACACGCCGTACGCGCGTGTCGCGCTGGTAAAGGCAGGTCCCGTACGGCCGCGGGGTCGCACCGGATACGGCACCGCACAGCCGTATCGCGAACACGGATGCGGAGATACCGTGGGCGCCACAAGGAGGGGGCGTGGGACTCCCGCGCAGATGGGGAGCCGGTGCCCGGCCGCCGGCGTGCCGGATGGCAGACTGTGTCGACAACCCACGAGGTCACCACCCCGGCGGTGAAGAGTACAACAATGGGCTCTTTTGTCCGCCAGGTACCGCGTTAGCCATACACCCAGACACATGATCAAGTCAGGCAATCCGCGTTTTTTCACTCGAACGTGTGTTTGGCGCAACCTTTCGAAAGCAACTACCGTTGTCCAGCAGGGAGACCATCGAGAGGGGCCGACGTGACCACCACCGCAGACAGTGCCACCATCACTGCCCAGGACCGCTCCCAGGGCCGACTCGATCCGGTGCATGCCATGAACGAAGCCGCGAATCCCGAGGGACACAAGCGCTCCCTGCCGGGGCGACCTCCAGGCATCCGGGCGGACAGCTCGGGACTCACCGACCGGCAGCGCCGGGTGATCGAAGTCATCCGGGACTCCGTGCAGCGGCGCGGCTATCCGCCGTCGATGCGGGAGATCGGGCAGGCGGTCGGCCTGTCCAGCACCTCCTCGGTCGCGCACCAGCTGATGGCACTGGAGCGCAAGGGCTTCCTGCGCCGCGACCCGCACCGCCCGCGCGCGTACGAGGTGCGGGGGTCCGACCAGGCCGCCTCCGTGCAGCCGACGGACACCGCCGGCAAGCCGGCCGCGTCGTACGTCCCGCTGGTCGGCCGTATCGCCGCCGGTGGGCCGATCCTCGCTGAGGAGTCGGTCGAGGACGTCTTCCCCCTCCCCCGCCAGCTGGTCGGTGACGGCGAGCTGTTCGTCCTGAAGGTCGTCGGCGACTCGATGATCGAGGCCGCGATCTGCGACGGCGACTGGGTCACGGTCCGCCGCCAGCCGGTCGCCGAGAACGGAGACATCGTGGCAGCGATGCTCGACGGCGAGGCCACCGTCAAGCGCTTCAAGCGCGAGGACGGCCACGTCTGGCTCCTCCCGCACAACTCCGCGTACGAGCCGATCCCCGGCGACGACGCGACCATCCTCGGCAAGGTGGTGGCGGTGCTGCGGCGCGTGTGACGCCTGTGCCGGGCGGCTCCTCGTGGGATCCGCCCCCTGACCGGGCCCCGGAACCCCTGCGCCGGTTCCGGGGCCCTGCGCTGTCTCCGCATGTCTGCCTGGTGCCAGCGGGTCCGCGTCGCGCAGGGTGTCTGCGTGATGCAGGGCGTCCGCGTCGTGCAGGGGGCGTCCGCTTCGCGCCGCGCTGTCCGCGTCGTGCGTGCCCGCCCCGTCGTGCGCGTATGTCCCCGTGTGCGCGCCGTGGCATGCGCCTGTGCCCCGTCGTGCGAGCGTGCCCCGTGGCGACCTCGGGCCCCTACTCCGCCTCGGCCTGCTTCTGCGCCTCCGTCTGCTTCTGCGCCTCCGTCTGCTTGGCCGCCGCGTCGATCGCCGCGAGCGACCTGCGCACCTGATTACGGTCCGTCGTGTACCAGAAGTCCGGCAGTGACGCCTTCAGATAGCTGCCGTACCGCGCCGTGGCCAGCCGCTGGTCCAGTACGGCGACCACACCGCGGTCCCCCGATGCCCGTACGAGGCGGCCGGCGCCCTGGGCCATGAGCAGCGCGGCGTGGGTCGCGGCGACCGCCATGAAGCCGTTGCCCCCGGCGTCCTCCACCGCCTTCTGGCGGGCGCTCATCAAGGGGTCGTCCGGGCGCGGGAACGGGATCTTGTCCATGACGACCAGCTGACAGCTCGGGCCGGGCACGTCGACGCCCTGCCAGAGTGACAGCGTGCCGAAGAGACAGGTCTTCGGGTCGGCGGCGAAGTTCTTGATCAGCTCGCCCAGGGTCTCCTCGCCCTGGAGCAGGATCGGGAACTCGGGGATGCGGGAGCGCAGTTCCTCGGCGGCGAGCTGGGCGGCGCGCATCGAGGAGAAGAGGCCGAGTGTGCGTCCGCCGGCCGCCTGGATCAGCTCCGTCAGCTCGTCCAGCATGTCGGCTCGGTCGCCGTCCCGCGCGGGACGCGACAGGTGCTTGGCGACGTACAGAATGCCCTGCCTGGGGTAGTCGAAGGGCGAACCCACGTCGATGCCCTTCCACTTCGGCAGGTCGTCGCCCTCCGTGCCCTCCGGGGCGAGTCCCAGCGACGCCCCGACGCCGTTGAAGTCCCCGCCTAGCTTCAGCGTCGCGGAGGTCAGCACGACCGAGCGGTCCGCGAAGAGCTTCTCCCGCAGCAGGCCCGAGACGGACATCGGAGCGACACGCAGCGAGGCGCCGAAGCGGTCGTGGCGCTCGTACCAGACGACGTCCCACTCGGAGCCGTTCGTGATGCGCTCCGCCACGTCGTGCACCGTCTCCACCGAGGCCAGCGCCTGCTTACGGACCGCGTCCTCGTCCTGGACGGACTTGTCGCGCGTCGCGCCGATCGCGGAGATCACCGTACGGCAGGCGTCGCGCAGCGCCATCAGGGCGTATCCGAGGTCCTCCGGGATCTCCTCCAGGCGGCCCGGCAGCGCCAGCTCCATCAGCCGCTCGAAGCCCTCGGCGGCGGTCTGCAACTGGTCCGCCGCCTTCTCGTTGACCAGCTTCGCCGCGCGGCGCACCGCCCGGTTGACCTGGCCGGGGGTGAGCTCGCCGGTGGCGACACCTGTGACGCGGGAGACCAGTTCGTGCGCCTCGTCGACGATCAGCACCTCGTGCTGCGGCAGGACCGGGGCGCCCTCGATGGCGTCGATCGCGAGCAGCGCGTGGTTGGTGACGACGACCTCGGCGAGCTTGGCCCGCTCGCGCGCCATCTCGGCGAAGCACTCGGCGCCGTACGCGCACTTCGATGCCCCCAGGCACTCCCGGGAGGAGACGGAGACCTGCGACCAGGCGCGGTCGGAGACACCGGGCGTGAGGTCGTCGCGGTCCCCCGAGTCGGTGTCCCCCGCCCAGTCACGCAGCCGCAGCAGGTCCTGGCCGAGTTTGCTGGTGGGCGCGGCCGCCTCGAACTGGTCGAAGAGGCCCTCCTCCTCGTCCTGCGGGACGCCTTCGTGGAGGCGGTGCAGGCACAGATAGTTCGACCGGCCCTTGAGCATCGCGAACTCGGGGCGACGGCGCAGCAAGGGATGCAGAGCCTCGACCGTGCGCGGCAGGTCCCGCTCGACGAGCTGGCGCTGCAGGGCGAGGGTGGCCGTCGCCACGACGACTCGCTCCCCGTGCGCGAGCGCGGGGACCAGATAGCCCAGGGACTTTCCGGTGCCGGTGCCGGCCTGGACCAGCAGATGGGAGCCGTCGTCGATGGCCTCCGCGACGGCTTCGGCCATGGTCACCTGGCCGGGGCGCTCCGCACCGCCGACAGCAGTGACGGCAGCATGCAGGAGTTCGGGGAGTGAGGGCTTCGTCATAGCGCGACCACCCTACGGCCAGGCACTGACAAACGGGTGATCACGGCGGGGGTGAGGGGGATGGGGTGGCGATGCAGGACGCCTCTTGTCGCCTGTTGTCGCCCGACCGCACGGATTGGATCACTTGCCGAATCATTTCGACCGAATGCGGATTGTTGGTCGGAGGTGGGAACCTCGCTGCCACGCGGGACGTACAACAAGTGACGATGTCGTGACTCGCTGTCACAGCACATCGCGCAGGGTCCGGTCCCGGATCATGAGGGCGGCTCGCTTGGCGGGCAGGTCGACCTCTGCGGAGAACCGGAAACCGGCGCTCAGGAAAGCGGCGATGGAAGGGGTGTTGCGAAGGTCGGGTTCTGCGAGGACACGTGCGCAGGCGGGCCGCTTGTCGAGCGCGAGGTCGGCGACTGCTCTGAGCAGTGCGCTGCCGAGCCCTCGGCCGCGGTCGGTGACGCTGCCGATGAGGAGGTGGATTCCGGTGTCATGAGGTCGAGCGGGATAGAAGCGGGCCAGCGGGTCGAGGTCCGCCCGGTAGATCTCCCAGTAGCTCATGGGCGTGCCCTCCAGTACGCCGAGGCAGGGGATGCTGCGTCCGTCGCCGGTGAGCTGGGACCGTACATGGTTCTCGGTCACGCTCTGGGCACCGGCCAGTTCCCAGAACTCCGACACGGCAGGGTCGTTCATCCAGCGGCTGATCAGCGGAAGATCCCGCTCGATGTGCACGGGAACCAACTGGAAGACGCCCACGGGAGTGGCGGTCGGGCCCCAGTCGGCGATGCCGTCGAGGAGGTCGTCGGGGGCCGAGGGGGCGGTGACAGGTGACGGCATGCCATCGCACCGACCCGAGGTTCCGTCGGCGGTGGCCTCCTGGGCGATGAGGGCGATGAGTTCGTCGGGGAGGCGCAGGTCGAGGGTGTCCTCGCCGTCCGTGTCCTGGTCGGCTCCGCCATCGATCGTGCCGGGACCGGCGTCGACGCTGTGACCGGGGCCGGGATCAAGGCCCGGGTCGGAACCGGGACCGGCGCCGGGATCAGCGGCGTCGGTGGCGGTAGTGGCGGTGGCGGTTGGGGTGTCTGCGCCGGCGTTGGTGGAAGGCACGGGGTGGCTCCTCTCAGAAGACGGGGTGGGGCATGTACCTCGGGGATGGAGGGAGTTGGCGAGGGTCGGTGCAGAACCTGCACGTGCAAGGGGTCGCTGGAGGCGGCCGGTGATGGTCGTCAGGAATGGAGGGGGTTGGCGATGGTGACGTAGACGGACTGGGTGTCGACCGGTCCGACGAGTTCGTCCAGGCCGTGCAGCCGGGTCAGTAGGTTGGCCTTGCAGCGCAGGACGGGTGAGTCGAGCAGGTGGGCGGGCAGCGAGCTGCGCAACCGGGCGGGGCCGGAGGCCGCCTCGGCGAGGAAGCGGCGGAAGGCGGCGAGGAGGAGCCGCTCGTCGGCGAGGCGCTGGGAGCCGAAGGCACCGACGAGGCCGAGCACGTTGTTGACGGCGAGGTAGTAGGCGAAGCGTTCGTCGGTGACCTCGTCGGAGACGAAGGTGTCGCTGTGCTCGCCGATTCCGGGCAGCCGGGCGTCGAGCTCGGCGTGGCGGGACTCGCGGAAGTAGTAGCCCTGGTTGTCGCGGTAGCGGCCGCCGGCGGGCCAACCGTCGGCGTCGAGCAGGACCAGCGTGTTCTGCTGGTGGGCCTCCAGGGCGATTCCGGCCTCCGAGTCCAGCCACAGGACGGGACGGACGACCTGTTCGAGGTAGCGCAGGAACCACTCGGCGGCGACGGCACCGAGGGGACGCCCCGTTCGACCCGCGAGGCGCGTGAGGAGCTCGGCCAGCCGGGATCGCATATACGTCGGCTCCTGGAGCGCGGACTCTGAAGGGGGGCGGCGCCATGTGGAGGTCTGGCCGCTGCCCGGTCGGGGGCGTGGGCGGGGCGAGACGAGCCCGGCGATGCAGGACACGTCGTCCGACGGGTGGAAGGGGTTGTGCCGGATCACCACGTCCAGGCCCGCCACCGGGCTGCCGTCCGGCGCGTTGACGGCGAGCCACGCGGGGTCACGAACGATGTCGAAGCATGGGTGCGCCGCCTGCCACTCCCTGGAGAGGCCGGTGCGGAGCAGACGGTGGACCTCGACGCCTCGGTGCAGTTCCTTGCGGAGGTTCTCGCGCCGGGAGTTCGTGATGCGCAGGCCGAGCGACAGCTTGAGCATGGCCGGGGCGCCGGAACGATGAACCGTGCGGACGGAGGAGGTGGGGTGCCAGGGGACGCCATGGGGACCGAGGTCCTGGAGCAGGCCGGCGTCGAAGAGAGCGCCGATGTCGGGGCGCCGGCGTAGCTCCTGGAGCTGCCAGGGGTGGAGGGGGAGGGCGGCGTGGCCCTCCGGGAGGGGGAGTGGGAGCGCGAGGGGTCCGTCGGCGCCGGGTTCGGGGCGAGTTCCTGACTCGGGATCGATGCGGGCTCCGACTGACAGTTCGGCCAATCGAGCCGTCAGCTGGGGCGCGGAGACAGGGCGGCCGCGCTCGGTCCAGGCCGAGTCCGTGGCGAGAACGGACGGGGCGACAGCCAACCAGTGCAGGGGGAAGGAGCCGCGCAGTTCCGGGGAGTAGAGGCGGGCCTCGGAGTCCGAGATGCCTTCGCGGCTCTTCGGGGTCGGGTGCAGGGGGTGTCCGAGCAGGAGGGCCTGTTCGGCTGCGAGGAAGAGGTCGGGGCCGTCGGCGGGGTGTGCGCGGCGGTCGCGGAGGAACGCGACCGTTCGGCGAAGGGAGTCGGCGACTCGGGCGACCAGGTCGGTGGTGTCGGGAGGTGGAGAGGAGGGGTGGCGCGAGTTTCCGGCGCGGAGCGTTGTCTCTCTGGCGAGGAGGGCGGCGAGGGTCACCGCGTCGACCGGTGGTGACTGTTCGGGGGCGTTGGCGAGGCGTGGGAGGCCGAAGCGGTGCCAGCCAGTCGGGGACCAGTAGCGGACGGGGACGAGGAGGGTGGTGCCGCTGGCAGGGAGAGGGATACGGAGTGTGCCGTTCTCCGGGGCCGGATGGTCCGACTCTTGTACCTCTTGTACCTCTCGTTGCTCGTGTAGCTCTCGCACCTCTCGCAGCCAGCAGCGGAGAAGGTTCTCGACGGTTGCGGCCTCGGCTGCGGTGTGGGGGTCGAGGTGGTCCAGGGGGTCGGTGGTGGCGTGAGGTGGCCGGTTGGTGGCGCGGAGTCTCGTTGCCTGTGTGTGCGTCGCCTGTTCCGGGATCGCCCCCTGGAGTCCACTCGCGGCCACCGTGCTCGTTCCGGCGGACGAGAGCGGTGCTCGGCGTGCTTCCGCCGTGCGGGAGTCGCCCGGACTCGACGCCCCGGCTCGCCCCGTCGACTCGACGTGCCCGCCAAGACCCGTCGACTCGCCGTCCCCGCCGAGACCCGTCGACCCCCCGTCCCCGCCAATACCCATCGACCCCCCGTCCCCGCCGAGGCCCGCCGACTCGACGCCCGGGTCCCCGCTCCTCCGCCGGCCCGGCGCTGGTGCGGATGCCGCCTCGGAGTGGACGCGGGCGGGGGTAACACCGCCGGTGGTGGCGGGGTCGGGGGTGGTGGGGATCACGGTGGTTCCTTGCGGCGGTGATGGTTCGGTTGCGGGATGGGGGCGGTGGGAGTGCGGGGTTGGCGGAGGCGGGAGAGGTGGTGCCCCGGCCTGTAGCAGGCGGCAGACCGGAGACGGGAGGTGGGACTTCGTTCAACCCGCTCTTTGGGTGCGGCCGCGTAAGCGGGTGCTGTGGGCGTGGTCCACGGCCTCGATGGCGTCGGTCAGACGGATGAGGACCGCCGTCGCCTGATCGTCGGTGATCGTGAGGGGTGGCAGGAGCCGTACGACGTGGGAGTGGCGGCCGGTGAGTTCGACGATCAGGCCGCGGTTGAGGCACTCGCGCTGGACGGCGGCGAGATCGGGGGCGGTGGGGCGGAGGGGGTCCTGTGCGGCGGTGAGTTGCCGGTCCGTACACGTCCCGTTCGCGAACTCCACGCCGATCATCAGACCTCGGCCTCGTGTCGCCGCGGCCCAGGGGAACTCGCCCTCAAGCGCACGGAGTTGGTCGAGCATGCGGGAGCCGAGAGTTGCCGCCCTTTCGGCGAGGCGGTTCTCGCGGACGTAGGACAGGGTTGCCGCGCCGGCCGCCATGGCGAGTTGGTTGCCGCGGAACATGCCGACGGATGCCTCCGGTTGGCGGAGGTCGAGGTCGGCTCGGTGGATCACCACGGCGAGGGGCAGGCTGCCACCGATGGCCTTGGAGAGGATCATGACGTCGGGGGCGATGCCACTGTGCTCGACGGCCCAGAAGGCGCCGGTGCGGCCGACCCCCGTCTCGGTCTCGTCGGCGATCAGGGGAAGGGACCGGGCGGCCGTGAGGTCCCGCATGCGCCGCAACCAGGCGTCGGGGGCCGGGGTCACCCCGTCGTCGCACCGCACCGGTTCCACGATCACGCCGGCGGGGCGTGGAGCCGTCGGCTCGGGAGCGTCCGGGAGGGAGGCGTTCCCGTCGGTGAGCGTGAGCACCCCCTTGCCGCCCGTCGCGGCCTGCACCAGCGTGACCGCGGAGTGCAGCGCGTCGGTTCCATTGGGGCCGCAGAAGCGTACGCGCGCGTGGGCGGCCAGTTCCGGGGGCAGGGTCTGGAGCAGTTCGGCGACGAAGGCGTCCTTCACCGGAGTGGCGAGGTCCGGGGCCTGCAGGGGTGCGCCTGAGTCGAGGACCTTGCGGATGGCCGCCAGGACGACGGGGTGGTTGTGGCCGAGGGCCAGTGTTCCGGCGCCCGAGGTGCAGTCGAGGTAGCGGCGGCCGTCGGCGCCCTCGATGGTCAGGCCCCGGGCCCGGACGGGAACGAGGGGCAGCGCGGGAGCGTAGGTGCGTGCCGCGGGTTCACGCGCCGGCTGACGTCGCGGGGTCCTCTCGGGCGAGCCGTTCCTCCGGCCCACCGATCCGGCCACAACCATCCGTCCTCCCGCCGGGGAACCACACGGCAGCAAGCCCCCCACCGCTACCAACCCCCAACGAGGCCACGGGTTACGGGTTGCCGCAAGATCATTGGAGAGAAGATCGCTGAGGAGAAGAGGTGGTGAAAAGGAGAAAAGAAGACCGGTGGAGAGCGGGTCAGCGGAGAGAAGACCGTTGGCGGAAAGGTCGACGACGGAACGGGACGCACCGCTGGCGTTCCACGCGGCCCCGAGGGAAGAACACCCGACCAGGAAGCCCACGCCCCTCCATGATCAACGTATAGCCGACCGGGGGCCTTGCGGCAAGGCCCCGTCGGTGGCGCAGAATCGCCCGCCTGAGCCGGTACACGAGGGCGTGGGAGTCGCGGAATGCGTGTGCTGCTGTTGGCCTACGGGTCGCGTGGGGACGTGGAACCGATGGTGGGGTTCGCGGTGGCACTGCGGGCCCTCGGCGCCGAGGTGCGAATGTGTGCGCCGCCCGACTTCGCGGGGCTGCTGGACGAGGCCGGTCTGGCGCTGGTGCCGCTCGGGCAATCGGTGCGGGAGACGGCGACCAAGGCGGTGACCGGGACGGCGGACGCCCCACGCCCCGCGGGTCTGCCCGAGCGGGCGGCCCGGATGGTGGCCGGGACGTACGAGGAGATCGCCGGGGCGGCCGAGGGATGTGACGCGGTGGTGGCGACCGGTCTGCTCCCGGCCGCGGCGGCCGCGCGGGCGGTGGCCGCGAAGCTCGGCATTCCCTACCTGTTCGTGGCCTTCTTCCCGGCGTACCTGCCCTCGCCGCACCACCCGCCGCTCGCGTGGCCGGGCCGTCCGCTGCCACCCGACGTGACCGACAACCGGGTGCTGTGGGACCTGAACAGGGAGACTCTGAACGAGCTGTTCGGAGACGCGGTCAACACGCACCGGACCTCGATCGGCCTGCCCCCGGTGGACAACGTCCGCGACCACGTCCTCACCGACCGCCCCTGGCTGGCGGCCGACCCGGTCCTTGCCCCGTGGCCGCGGTGGGCGGGCCTCGACGTCGTGCAGACCGGCGCGTGGATCCGACCGGACGAACGCCCCCTTCCCGAGGCATTGCAGGCGTTCCTGGACGCCGGCGCACCACCCCTCCACGTGGGTTTCGGCAGCATGCCTCTCCGCGAGGCGCGGGACGTCGCCCAGGCGGCCGTCGAAGCGGTCCGGGCGCAGGGCCGGCGCGTCCTGCTGTCCCGTGGCTGGGCCGAGCTCGCGCCGCCGATGCCGCCGCCGACGACTGCCTCGTCGTCGACGAGGTCAACCAGCAGGCGTTGTTCGGCCGGGTGGCCGCCGTCGTGCACCACGGTGGCGCTGGTACGACGACGACGGCCGCTCGGGCCGGGGCGCCGCAGGTGGTGGTTCCGCAGATGGCGGACCAGCCGTACTGGGCGGACAGGGTGGGCGAGTTGGGCATCGGCGTGGCGCACGACGGCCCGACCCCGACCTTCGAGTCCCTGTCGGCCGCGCTCAAGACGGCCCTGGCTCCCGAGACCCGGGCCCGTGCGACCGCCGTCGCCGGCACGATCCGCACGGACGGGGCGACGGTGGCCGCGCGGCAGTTGTGGGACGCGGTCGGCTGAGGGACTGGCAGAGGCGGTCCGAGGGGAGGGGACCGACGATGTCCGGAGGAACCGTCAAAAGGGCTGCCGCCGGGACGAATTGCCAGTTCAGACAGCTCGTAGCGAAACCGTTGCCGTTCCGTCGGCAGTCCCCCACAGCCAGCGCATAGTGTGTGGTGCCGTTCCTTGAAGGGGCCCGTCCGAGTGAGCCCTTTCCGGGAAGTCCCAGTTCGTTCACCTCAGGGGGAGTCGGAGCATGCGATCCACAAGGCCGTCGTTCAGCGTTCGCCGCGTGAGGGGGGCGCGCCGCAGGACCTCCCCCGTCCTCGCGGCGGTCGCCCTGGCCTCGGCGCTGGCCCTCACCGCCACCGCCTGCGACTCGGACGACACGAACGCCGGCGGCCAGGCGTCCGCCTCCGCGACCGACACGGGCAGCACCGGCGACGGCAAGATCAGGATCCCGGACGACATCAAGAACAAGCTCAAAGAGCACGGGATCGACATCGACAAGTGGAAGAACGGCGCCTGGAAGAACTGGGACAAGGACGACTGGCTGCGCGAGGCCGACGACTTCATCAACCCGATCATCAAGGGGCTGTGGAACCCGGACCGGATGCGCAAGGCCAACGACCCGGACAAGAAGGTCGACGACAACGACCTCTCCGGTGACCAGGGCGTGACCGATCCGACGCCCGAGCCGGTGCAGGCGAAGGCCGTGGCGCCCACCTACCACGCCAACGCGGCGACGGCCGGCAAGGTGTTCTTCGACTCCCCCGAGGGCACCATGGTCTGCTCGGCGACGGTGGTGGAGGACCCGGCGCACCCGGGCAAGTCCAACCTCATCTGGACGGCGGGGCACTGCGTGCACGCCGGCAAGGACGGCGGCTGGTACCGCAACATCGCCTTCGTGCCGTCGTACAACGACTCGGGCAAGTCCGCCGCCCAGTTGCAGAACGCCACGCGCGAGGAGGTCGCTCCCTACGGCGTCTGGTGGGCCGACTGGGCGCAGACCTCCCAGCAGTGGATCGAGCAGGGCGGTGAGACGGGCGGCAACGGTGCCTCGTACGACTACGCCGTGATCCATGTGACGCCGGAGAAGGGCGGCAACGGCAAGTCGCTCGAGGAGACGGTCGGTTCGGCGCTGCCGGTGAACTTCAACGCTCCGGCGGTGCCGAAGGTCAGCGCCATCACCGCGACCGGCTACCCGGCGGCGGCGCCGTTCGACGGGCAGTTGCTGTACCAGTGCATGGACAAGCCGGGGCGGCTGTCGATCAACGCCTCCGACCCGACCATGTACCGCATCGGCTGCACCATGACCGGTGGCTCGTCGGGCGGCGGCTGGGTCGAGACGGGGGCGGACGGCAAGGCCGCGCTGGTCTCCAACACCTCGATCGGACCGGTGAGTTCCGGCTGGCTGGCCGGTCCTCGGCTGGGGGACGTGGCCAAGGGCGTGTACCAGTCGGTGAGCAAGAAGTTCGCCGGGCAGTAGCGCGGGGAGCGCCGAGTACGACCGAAGGCCCGTCCCTCCGTGGAGGGACGGGCCTTCGGTCGTCGTGAGCGCTGTCGTGGGCGTCAGACCGCCGGTGCCGGCACGTACGGTGCCAGGTCCGCGGCCAGTTCCTCGTGCACCCGCACCTTGAGCAGGGTGCCCTCCGGGGTGTGCTCCTCGGAGATCACCTCGCCCTCGGAGTGGGCGCGGGCGACCAGCCTGCCGTGCGTGTACGGCACGAGCGCCTCGATCTCGACGGACGGCCTCGGCAGCTCGTTGTCGATGAGCGCGAGCAGCTCGGGGATGCCCCGGCCCGTGCGCGCCGAGACCGCGATGGAACGCTTCTCGACCCGCATCAGCCGCTGGAGCGTCAGGGGGTCGGCCGCGTCCGCCTTGTTGATGACGACGATCTCGGGTACGTCCGTGGCGCCGACGTCCCTGATCACCTCGCGCACGGCGGCCAGCTGCTCCTCCGGGTTCGGGTGCGAGCCGTCCACCACGTGCAGGATCAGGTCGGACTCGCCGACCTCCTCCATGGTGGAGCGGAACGCCTCGACCAGGTGGTGCGGCAGGTGGCGTACGAACCCGACGGTGTCGGCCAGCGTGTACAGGCGGCCGCTCGGGGTCTCCGCGCGGCGGACCGTCGGGTCCAGGGTCGCGAACAGGGCGTTCTCGACCAGGACGCCGGCGCCCGTCAGGCGGTTGAGCAGGGAGGACTTGCCCGCGTTGGTGTAGCCCGCGATGGCGACGGACGGCACCTTGTGGCGCTTGCGCTCCTGGCGCTTGATCTCGCGGCCCGTCTTCATCTCCGCGATTTCCCGGCGCATCTTCGCCATCTTCTCGCGGATCCGCCGCCGGTCCGTCTCGATCTTGGTCTCACCGGGACCACGGGTGGCGAGACCGCCGCCCTTGCCGCCGCCCATCTGCCTGGACAGCGACTGACCCCAGCCGCGCAGCCTCGGCAGCATGTACTGCATCTGCGCGAGCGCGACCTGCGCCTTGCCCTCGCGGGACTTGGCGTGCTGGGCGAAGATGTCGAGGATCAGGGCCGTACGGTCGATGACCTTGACCTTGACCACGTCTTCGAGGTGGATGAGCTGGCCCGGGCTGAGCTCGCCGTCGCAGATGACGGTGTCGGCGCCGGTCTCCAGGACGATGTCCCGCAGCTCGGTGGCCTTGCCGGAGCCGATGTAGGTGGCCGCGTCGGGCTTGTCGCGGCGCTGGATGACGCCGTCGAGCACGAGCGCGCCGGCGGTCTCCGCGAGGGCGGCGAGCTCGGCCAGGGAGTTCTCCGCGTCCTGCACGGTCCCCGTGGTCCAGACGCCGACGAGCACGACGCGCTCCAGACGGAGCTGGCGGTACTCGACCTCGGTGACGTCTTCGAGCTCGGTGGAGAGGCCCGCCACGCGGCGCAGGGCCGCGCGCTCGGAGCGGTCGAACTGGTCGCCGTCCCGCTCTCCGTCGATCTCGTGGCTCCAGGCGACGTCCTCTTCCATCAGGGCATCGGCCCGAAGACCCTCGGGGTAGGTGTGCGCGAAGCGCTGCGTGTCCTGGGAAGGGGATGAAGAGGAGGTCATTGGATCCTTACGTCGATGGGGATTCCGTCACTGGTCACAACGTACGAGTACCCCGGGAGATTCCCGGGACCCGTCTCGCCGACCGGACGATGGTCGCACGGTCCGGCGTGTCCCGTCATCGCCTTATTTCCCCTGGGCTCTCGGATCATTTCCCCTGGGCTCTCGGATGAGCCGTCTTGGCGGGCGCCGTCTGCTTCCAGTCCGGGTGACCCGGCATCGGCGGGGTCTTCTCGCCGTAGAGCCAGGCCCGGAAGAAGCCGCCGAGGTCGCGTCCGGAGATCTCCGTGGCGAGGTGCTCGAAGTCGGCGGTCGTGGCGGTGCCGTCCCGGTGCAGGCGCACCCAGTCCCGTTCCAGGCGTTCGAAGGCCTGTTGCCCGATCTCCTGGCGCAGGGCGTACAGGACGAGCGCGGCGCCGTCGTAGACGTTGGGGCGGAAGATGCCGATCTTCTGGCCGGGCGCGGGCGGCTTGGGCGCGGCAGGCGGTCCCCCGGCGGCGCGCCAGCGGTCGGAGGCGCCGTAGGCCGCCTTCATGCGCTCCTCCATGGGCCGGTCGCCCTTCTCCTGGGCGTACAGCTCCTCGTACCAGGTGGCGTGCCCCTCGTTCAGCCACAGGTCGGACCAGGTGCGCGGGCTGACGCTGTCGCCGAACCACTGGTGGGACAGCTCGTGCACCATGATCGACTCGACGTACCACTTGGGATAGGCGGGCTCGGTGAAGAGATCTCTCTCGAAGAGAGAGATCGTCTGCGTCTCCAGTTCGAAGCCGGTGTCGGCCTCCGCCATGAGCAGGCCGTACGTCTCGAAGGGGTACGGGCCGACCTTGCTCTCCATCCAGGCGATCTGTCCGGGGGTCTTCGCCAGCCACGGTTCGAGCAGCTCACGGTCCTTGGTGGGGACGACGTCCCGGACGGGGAGGCCGTGCGGGCCCTCGCGGTGCAGCACGCTGGAGCGGCCGATCGAGACCTGGGCGAGCTCGGTGGCCATGGGGTGCTGGGTCCGGTACGTCCAGGTGGTCGCCGTGCGGCCGACGCGGTCGGCGCCGGCGGGCAGGCCGTTGGCGACGGCGGTGTAACCGTTCGGCGCGGTGACCCTGAAGGTGAACATCGCCTTGTCGGAGGGGTGGTCGTTGCACGGGAAGACCAGGTGGGCGGCGTCGGCCTGGTTGGCCATGGCGAGGCCGTCCGCGGTACGCACCCAGCCGCCGTCGCCGTCCCCTGGGGCGACCGGGTCGCTGGTGTGCCGCACGGTGATCCGCGTCCAGCTCCCCTCGGGCAGCGGGTCCTCGGGGGTGACGACCAGATCGTCCCCCGCGCGCGTGTACGACGCCGGCTCGCCGTCGACCTCCACGGACTCGACCTTGCCGTGCGCGAAGTCGAGGTTGAGGCGGTCGAGATTCCGGGTCGTCCAGGCGTCGATCGTGGTGACGGCCTGGAGCGGCTCGCTGTTGCTGCCGGGATAGGTGAAGGAGAGGTCGTACGACGCCACGTCGTATCCGGGGTTGCCCAGGTAGGGGAAGAGGCGGTCACCGACTCCGAGCGGCTCGGCGGGGGCGCTCGCGGCGAGGAGGCAGACGGAGACGGCGGAGGCCAGCAGCGCGGAGGCTTTGATCCGACGGGGGCGAGGAAGGCGGGGGGTGAGGGGCGCGGAGGCGTTCAGACGGCGGGTGCGGGGGGTGAGCAGCATGCATCACCGCTACCAGCGCACGCGCGCGTGACGGCGACGGCGCGCGACCGGCCCACCCGAAGGGGTGGCTCGGGGCCGGGTCCGACGGGCACGCAGCTCACGCGCCCGGGGCCTGCGTGCGGTTGACGTCGTAGACGCCGGGGACGTTGCGCATGGCGCGCATGAGGCCGGGGAGGAGGGCCGCGTCTGGAAGCTGGACGGTGTACGTGTGCCGGACGCGCTGCTGGGAGGGGGGCTCGACGGTCGCGGAGACGATCTCGGCGCCCTCCAGAGCCATCGCCTCCGTGAGGTCGGCCAGGAGGTGCGGGCGGACGAACGATTCGGCGAGCAGGGTCACCCGGCACTCCGCCGTGTCCCCCCAGCGCACGTCGACCTCCGCGCGCCCCCCGCTCTTCATCCGCGCCACCGCGGCGCACTCGACGCGGTGCACGGTGACGACCCCGCCGCGTACGGAGAAGCCGGTGATCTCGTCGGGCGGTACGGGGGTGCAGCAGCCGGCGAGCCGTACGGTCGCGCCGGGCAGGTCTACGACGGCGTTGGCGGCGCCGTCGTGACGGGGCATGGGGGCCATGGGCGCGTGACGGAAGGCGGGGCCTTGGCCCCCTGAACCGGGCCGCGTGGCGGGTCCGCCCGAGCCGGAACGCGGGGTGGATTCCCGTGAGCCGGAACGCGGGGTGCGTGCCTCTGCGTCGGATCGGGGGGTGCGTGCCTCTGCGTCGGATCGGGGGGCGGCTCCGCCTGAGCCGGGACGCGGAGCTGCTTCTCCTGAGCCGCCGGGACGCAGGGCTGCTTCCCCCGAGCCGCCGGGACGCAGGGCTGCTTCTCCTGAGCCGCCGGAGTGCAGGGCCGCTTCGCCTGAATCCGAGCGCGGAGCCGGACCGGTCGTACCGGGGTGCGAAGCAGAACTGCCCGGGGCCGAGTGTGCAGCGCCGGGTCCGTCCGCGCCCGAGGGCGAGGCAAGGTCTGCCGAGCCGGAGTGCGAGGCACGACCGCCCGAGTCCGAACGAGGGGCAACGCCACCCGAGTCCACGTGCGGAGCAAGCTCGCCGGAAGCGGACCCGAAGGGTGCGTTGGCGGACGCAGCACCCGCGCTGGGGCTGCCGCTGGCGGACCCGTCCCCCGGCGCGGAAGCGTCCCGCAGGGAGCGCGCGGCGGCCGTGTGCACGCCGGAGCCCTGGAGGACCTCTCCGGCCGACTCCGCCGCACTGGCCTCGCCGGCCTCGCGGGTCACACCTGTCTCGCTGGCCTCTACGACCTCGTCACCAGTCCCTCGGGCCTCACCAGCTTCCCCAGGCCCCGCAGCCCCCTCGGCCCCAGACGCCGCAGCCCCGGCGCTCCCCGCAGCCCCCGAACGCGCGGTTTCAGCCCCCGCATGCGCCGCGCCCCCCGCATGCGCCGTCGCCCACCCAGCCGGAGCGCCTCCCTCCCCGTCGGCCGCCTCCGCCTCCCCGGTCGCCGGATGGGCCGCCAGCCACCGCTGGATGGCGATCCGCGCGGCCGGCGTGTGGGCGTGCTCCAGCCACTCCCTGGACGGCTCGGAGGCCGGGTCCTGGCCCATCAGGAGCTGGACGGTGTCGCCGTCCCGCAGCACCGTGCTCAGCGTCGCCAGGCGGCCGTTGACGCGAGCGCCGATGCACGCGTGCGCGTCCTCGCCGTACTGGGCGTACGCGGCGTCGACGCAGGTGGCGCCCTCGGGCAGGCCCAGCGTGCCGCCGTCGGGGCGGAAGACGGTGATCTCGCGGTCCTGGGCGAGATCCTCGCGCAGGGTCGACCAGAAGGTGTCGGTGTCGGGCGCGGCCTCCTGCCAGTCGAGCAGGCGGGAGAGCCAGCCGGGGCGGGTCGGGTCGACGCGCTCGCCGTCGGCGGGGTCGTCGGGCGCGGGCGCATACGGGTTGCCGAGCGCGATGACGCCGGCTTCGGCGACCTTGTGCATCTGGTGGGTGCGGATGAGGACTTCGGCCACCTGGCCGTCGGCGCGGGCGACCGCGGTGTGCAGCGACTGGTACAGGTTGAACTTGGGTACGGCGATGAAGTCCTTGAACTCCGAGACCACCGGCGTCATACAGGTGTGCAGCTCGCCGAGGACGCCGTAACAGTCCGCGTCCTCGTTGACCAGGATCAGCAGCCGGCCGAAGTCGGCGCCCCGCAGCCGGCCGCGTTTGCGGGCCACGCGGTGCACGGAGACGAAGTGCCGGGGCCGGATGAGGACTTCGGCCGGGATGTCGGCGTCGCGCAGCACCGCGCGGATCTCGTCGGCCATCTCGGCGAGCGGGTCGTCGGCGCGGGAGGCGTTCTCGACGATCAACTCCCGCGTGTGCTCGTACTCCTCGGGGTGCAGGATCGCGAAGACCAGGTCCTCCAGCTCGGTCTTGAGCGCCTGGACGCCGAGCCGTTCGGCGAGCGGGATGAGGACGTCGCGGGTCACCTTGGCGATGCGGGCCTGTTTCTCGGGGCGCATCACGCCGAGGGTGCGCATGTTGTGCAGCCGGTCGGCGAGTTTGATCGACATCACGCGGACGTCGTTGCCGGTGGCGACGAGCATCTTGCGGAAGGTCTCGGGCTCGGCGGCGGCGCCGTAGTCCACCTTCTCCAACTTCGTGACGCCGTCGACGAGATAGCGCACCTCGGCGCCGAACTGCTCGCCGACCTGATCGAGCGTCACGTCGGTGTCCTCGACGGTGTCGTGCAGCAGAGAGGCCGTCAGGGTCGTTGTCTCGGCGCCGAGTTCGGCCAGGATCAGGGTGACCGCGAGGGGGTGCGTGATGTAGGGCTCGCCGCTCTTGCGCATCTGGCCGCGGTGCGAGGACTCGGCCAGCACATAGGCGCGGCGCAGGGGTTCGAGGTCGGCGTCGGGGTGGTGGGCGCGGTGGGCATCGACGACGTGGCCGATGGCGTCGGGCAGCCGGTCGCGGGCGGCGGGGCCGAGCAGGGCGGCCCGGCCGAGGCGGCGCAGGTCGATCCGCGCCCGCCAGCGGGCCGCAGGTCCTGTGACCGGACCTGGGGTCGCGGGGTTCGTGGCCTCCGCACTCATGGGCACCTCCGGCTGCTGGACCGGCGGACGGGGTGCCCCAGGGCGGACACGGCTCAAGGGGGTGGCATCGAATCCCCCGTCCGGGCCGGTGCTTGATGCTACCGAGCCCATCACGTGCGCCTGACCGCCTCTCGCCGAGCGTGAAACGGATCACCCATTCGAGCGAAGGTTTGCAGGTTTACGGTGTCGCTCAGCGTGACACGAGAGGTCACTCGCCGCGACGAAGGACGTCACCGACCGTGACAAGCGGTCCCCTGCTGTCTGACGTCGACCCGGCTCAGCGGGCGGCGCCTTCCAGCCATTCCGCGTCGATCTCACCCTCGGCGACGATCACCGCGGGCCCGGTCATCTCGATCTCGCCGTCCGGCCGCTCGGTGATCACCAGGGTGCCGCCGGGCACGTCGACGGTGTACGTCACCGGGGTGCCGGTGACGGCCGGGTCGATCCCGTCGCGGCGGGCGGTGGCCACGGCGACGGCGCACGCGCCCGTGCCGCACGAGCGGGTCTCGCCGGAGCCGCGTTCGTGCACGCGCAGGGCGACGTGCCCCGGGCCGCGGTCGACGACGAACTCGACGTTCACACCGTCCGGGTAGGCCGACGCCGGGCTGAACGGCGGCGGCGAGTACAGGTTCCCGGCGTGCGCGAGGTCGTCGACGAAGGCGACGGCGTGCGGGTTGCCCATGTTCACGTTCCGCGCGGGCCAACTCCGGTCGCCCACACTGACGGTGACGTCCCCTTCGGGGAGGCGCGCCTTGCCCATACCGACCGTGACGGCGCCGTCCTTGGCGATGTGCACGGTCTTCACGCCCCCGCGCGTGGCGACGGCGAGGTCGCCCTCGTCGACGTGCCCGGCGCGCTGGAGGTAGCGCGCGAAGACGCGTACGCCGTTGCCGCACATCTCCGCGATCGAGCCGTCGCCGTTGCGGTAGTCCATGAACCACTCGGCCTCGGCCGCCATGTGCCGCGCCTCGGGATGCGCGGCGGACCGCACGACGTGCAGCAGCCCGTCACCGCCGATGCCCGCCCGGCGGTCGCACAGGGCGGCGACGGCGGCGGCGGGCAGGTCGATGGTGTTCTCGGGGTCGGGAACGATCACGAAGTCGTTCTCGGTGCCGTGACCCTTGAGGAAGGCGATGGGCGTGCGCTGGCTCATTCCTCGATCCTACGGTGCACCTGCGACAGCGATCCTACGGTGCACCTGCGACGGCGCCGAAAAGCACCGCCCTCACCTAAGGCGGGCCACTCTCCACACGGCGAGTACGACGACCGCGGCCACCACCACGACGTAGGCCAGGACCACCCGCCAGTCCGGTCTGCAGCCGGAGCCCCGCTGCGGCAGCCCGGGCCACGTGTAACCCACGCGGCGTGCCGCCATCATCCCCCAGCCGGCCGCGCACGAGCAGATCAGCAGGCCCAGCATGGCGATCACGGCCCCGCTGTCGCCGAAGTCGAAGGCGAGCGGGAAGGCGAACATCAAGGAGCCGACCGCGGCGAGGGCGACGATGGGGGCGAGCTGCCAGATGCGCAGACGGCGCTGCGGACGCAGCTCGACCTCGACCTCCGGGCCGCCCGCGAACATCTCCTCGGGCTCGGGGCCGTCGTCGGTCACACCGCCCTGCAGCTCGTCGGACTCCTCGGAACCCAGAGGCCCTGGGTCCTGCTCCGTCTCACCGATGTCGGCGGTACGGGGCTCGGTGCCTTGTGCAGTGTCGCGAGGGCCGGCCTCCATCGCCACGCGCCCTCCCAACTAGGACTCCACTTGGTCGATCGAAGCTCGATGATGGCATGGCGCCGGAGGCCCGGACGGCGGCCGGAGCGTCCCGATGCCATGACGTGATCAGGCTGTAACCGGTCGTTCGACCAACGCCAGGGCGAGGTGCGGAAGTTCTGTGACATCCGCCGCAGCCCCACTCAACCAGTGCACCCGCGGATCGCGCCTGAACCATGAATCCTGGCGGCGCGCGAAGCGCTTGGTGGCACGCACGGTCTCGGCCCGCGCCTCCTCCAGCGTGCACTGACCCGCGAGCGCCGCGAGGACCTGCTGGTAGCCGAGCGCGCGAGAGGCCGTACGCCCCTCGCGCAGGCCCTGCGCCTCCAGCGCGCGCACCTCGTCCACGAGCCCCGCGTCCCACATCCGGTCGACCCGCCGGGCGATGCGCTCGTCGAGCTCGGGGCGGGCCACGTCGACGCCGATCTGGACGGTGTCGTAGACCGAGTCGTGGCCGGGGAGGTTGGCGGTGAAGGGCCGGCCGGTGATCTCGATCACCTCGAGGGCGCGGACGATACGGCGGCCGTTGCTGGGCAGGATCGCCTGCGCGGCCTCCGGGTCGGCGGCGGCGAGCCGCGCGTGCAGCGCGCCCGAGCCGCGCAGGGTGAGCTCCTCCTCCAGCCGGGCCCGGACCTCGGGGTCGGTGCCGGGGAACTCCAGGTTGTCGACGGCGCCACGGACATACAGCCCGGAGCCACCGACGAGAACCGGCCAGCGGCCCTCGGCGAGCAGGGCGTCGATCCGGGCGCGGGCCAGCCTCTGGTACTCGGCGACGGAGGCGGTGACCGTCACGTCCCAGATGTCCAGGAGGTGGTGCGGGACGCCGCCGCGCTCCTCGGGCGTCAGTTTGGCGGTGCCGATGTCCATCCCCCGGTAGAGCTGCATGGAGTCGGCGTTGACGACCTCCCCGCCGAGGTGCTGGGCGAGGAAGACGCCCAGATCGGACTTTCCGGCCGCGGTGGGTCCGACGACGGCGATGACGCGGGGGGCGGGGGGTGCGGTGCTCACCGCACCAGTCTCGCAAACCCGCCGAGCTCTCCTCGAACGAGTTACGTGACGGCGTGCGGGCGGGGTCGTTGCCGTTGCGTGGTTCCCGCCGCCGGGTTTCGGAAGGCGGCGACCCGGGCGGCGCAACCTGACGCACCGGGCGACGCGGGATTTCCCCTGCACGAGTAACGTATGGAGTGGATATGGGCGTTTTCGCACGACTTCTCCGGAGGTCGGAGGCCACGGAGGAGGCGCAGGCCGCCGAGACGCAGACGGCCGAGGAGCCGGTCGCCGAGGTGTCCGCCCCGGCGCCGGTGACCGAGCCCGCGACAGCGGCGACCTCTAAGCCGGCGGAGACGGCGGAGGGTTCGACCGGAACCGACGGCACGGACTACACCGACCGCACCGGCGACACCGGCGACACCGAGGAGCGTGCCTGCGTCGAGGTGCCGAGCTCGGACGCCCGGCAGGTCGTCTCGGGCGACGGTGCCGGGATTCCCCAGCAGCAGTCCGCTGCCGAGGCGGCCGACAGCGAGGCCGGTGAGGACGCCCGCAGGTAATCGCCCGCAAGGGCGCCAGGGAAGGTGGACCATGGGTCTCCTGGACAATTTGAAGGCCAAGCTCGCCCCGGCGAAGGACAAGGTGTCGGACCTCGCGCAGCAGCACGGGGACAAGATCACGCATGGTCTCGACAAGGCCGCGAAGGTCGTGGACGAGAAGACCAAGGGCAAGTACAGCGACAAGATCCAGACGGGGACCGGCAAGGCCAAGGGCGCCATGGACCGGCTCGCGCACAAGGACGGCACGCAGACGGACCGCACGATGCCCACACCGCCGGAGGCCCCACCACCGGCCCCCTGAACCAGCGGCCCGGCACACCGACGGCACACCGACGGCACACCGACGGACGGCCGAGGAGCCAACCCCTCCCGGCCGCCCGCGGCTCCCGCCGAGGCCGGCCCCGCTCACCTCTCCCCGCCGACCGCCGCACCGCAGCCGACCTCAGTCACCCCTCCCCCGCCGACCACCCCCGCCGCAGCAGCCGCCCCAGTCACGCCCTCCCCGGCACCGCTCTCACCACTGCGCCCCTCTCACCGCAGCGCCCCTCTCACCACGGCGCCACCCTCACCGCGGCGCCATGCTCACCCCGAGGACGCCCTCCCCCAGCCTCCCTCTCCGCCACACCGCCTAAGACCAGGCCGCCACCACATACCCCACCCCGTACGGCGCGTCCTCGAAGAGCAGCGCCCCGGTGAGGTCGGTCCCCTCCGCCGCGCCCGCGAGGACCTGCCAGGGGGCTCGGCCCGAGACCTTGAGGTCGTAGGCCAGTTCGGCGTCCAGTGCCTTGAGGGCGTCGACGTCCGCCGCCCCCAGCGCCCGTGCGACCTCCGCGTCGAAGGGTGCCGCACGCTCGTCGAGGTACCCCGGCGCCTTGAGCGTGCGGCACGCGCTGGCGTCGCCCATCACCAGCAGCGCCACCCGCTCGGCCCGCCCCGCGATTTCCCTTCCGACTTGGATACACCGCTCGGCCTCCAGCGGTTCCCCGACGCCGAGTCCCTCGATCGGGGCATCCGACCACCCGACGCGCTCCAGCAGCCACGCGGCGACGGCGAGGGAGGGCGGCAGCGGGCGTTCGGCCGCGTCTCCCTGGTCGGCGCCCAGCCGTACGTCGAGGTCCACGCCGAAGCCCCGGAAGGAGCCCGGCGTGCCCTGCGGGTGGGTGCCGCGCCCCTCGGGTTCGGCGGGCCCGACCACCACCAGCAGGTCGGGCCGGGACGCGGCGAGCACCCCGAGCGCGTCCGCGCACGCGGCCCGCGCGCCCTCCAGTTCGGGCGCGGCGCCGGCGGCGACCTCGGGCACCAGGAGGGGCGGACAGGGGCAGACGGCGGCGGCGACAAGCATGATCAGGAGCCTACTGCCAGGGCCTGGACACGGGGTCACTGCTCCACGCGAGTTCGGCGAGCCGGTACACCACGCGCAGGGTGGACACCATGCCCTGGATGCGCGCGTAGTACGCGTCGCCGTCCCCGAAGCGGTACACCTCCCGGCTCTGCTGACGCAGGCTCGCGCGCGGCCGGTGGGTGCAGGCGATCTCGTACAGGCGGGCACGGGCCCGCTCCGGCGTGTCCTCGAAGTGCGCGACCTCGTCGACCTTGTACTGCTCGCCGTATCCGTACTGAACGAGAACCACCCAGCGCGCCATGCTCCGCCCCGCCTCCCCGCCGGCTCCGCCCGTCGCGAGGAGTATGGCGTGCTCTCAGTGCGCGGCGCAGCCGCCCGTCGCCGCCGGCAGCGGTTCCGGCACGCCGATCTTGGGCAGCCCCAGCATCACGCCCGTCGGCTTCGCCGTCTCGGCCGCGGTGCGCTTCTCCCAGGCGTCGCCCGCGCGCGTGCGCCGCACGTCGAGGACGGCGCCCTCGGCGAGGAGGTGGTGCGGAGCGGCGTAGGTGATCTCGACCGTGACGACGTCGCCGGGGCGCACCTCCTGCTCGGGCTTGGTGAAGTGGACCAGGCGGTTGTCGGGGGCGCGGCCGGAGAGGCGGTGGGTGGTGCCGTCCTTGCGGCCCTCGCCCTCGGCGACCATCAGCTCCACGGTGCGACCGACCTGCTTCTTGTTCTCCTCCCAGGAGATCTCCTCCTGGAGGGCGACGAGACGCTCGTAGCGCGCCTGGACGACCTCCTTGGGGATCTGGTTCTCCATGGTGGCGGCCGGGGTGCCGGGCCGCTTGGAGTACTGGAAGGTGAAGGCCTGCGCGAACCGGGCCTCGCGCACCACGTGCAGCGTCTGCTCGAAGTCCTCCTCGGTCTCCCCGGGGAAGCCCACGATGATGTCGGTGGTGATCGCCGCGTGCGGGATGGCCGCGCGCACCTTCTCGATGATCCCCAGGTAGCGCTCCTGGCGGTAGGAGCGGCGCATCGCCTTCAGGACGGTGTCCGACCCGGACTGGAGCGGCATGTGCAGCTGCGGCATGACGTTCGGGGTCTCGGCCATGGCGGCGATGACGTCGTCGGTGAAGTCACGGGGGTGCGGGGAGGTGAACCGCACCCGCTCCAGGCCCTCGATCGTCCCGCACGCCCGCAGCAGCTTGCTGAAGGCCTCGCGGTCGCCGATGTCGGAGCCGTACGCGTTGACGTTCTGCCCGAGCAGCGTGATCTCGGAGACGCCCTCGGCGACCAGGGTCTCGATCTCGGCGAGGATGTCGCCGGGGCGGCGGTCCTTCTCCTTGCCGCGCAGGGCCGGGACGATGCAGAAGGTGCAGGTGTTGTTGCACCCGACGGAGATCGACACCCAGGCGGCGTACGCGCTCTCGCGGCGGGTCGGCAGCGTCGAGGGGAACGCCTCCAGCGACTCCGCGATCTCGACCTGCGCCTCCTCCTGCACGCGCGCGCGTTCCAGCAGGACCGGCAGCTTGCCGATGTTGTGCGTCCCGAAGACGACGTCCACCCACGGCGCCCGCCGCACGATGGTGTCGCGGTCCTTCTGCGCCAGACAGCCGCCGACCGCGATCTGCATGCCGGGCCGCTGGGCCTTCTTCGGCGCGAGGTGGCCGAGGTTGCCGTACAGCTTGTTGTCGGCGTTCTCGCGTACCGCGCAGGTGTTGAAGACGACGACGTCGGCGTCCCCGTCCGAGCCCTCGGGGGCGCGCACGTAGCCGGCCTCTTCGAGCAGCCCGGACAATCGCTCGGAGTCGTGGACGTTCATCTGGCACCCGTAGGTACGGACTTCGTAGGTCTTGGGTGCGGGAACGTCCACTGCCGGGCTCCGGTCGCTGCTGATGGTCATGCGTCCAAGGGTAGGCGCTGTCGGAGGGCACTCTCTCCCGGTTCCCACCGCCGCCGGTCGCGGTTGCCTCCCTCCCTTCTCTTAGTGCTTACTTCACATCTTGACGGAAGTGGTCCGTACCAATAACTTCACCGGGCGACCCACCCCCCACGAAAGGCCGCCCCTTGCCATGGCCAGAGCCAGATCGATCCCCCTGTCCGCCGCCCTGGTGGCCACCGTCGCCGCCTCCCTCCTCGCCGCCGCCCCGGCGCACGCCGCCGCCTCCGCGCTC
>NZ_JBTWMV010000052.1:0-49523 GCF_054850255.1 Streptomyces sp. 7R007
TCCAAGAACCCGGCGGGACCGGTCCTCACCCTCGATCCCGCCGCGTTCACCGCGTTCCTGGACTGGACGTCTACAGGCGCTGAATGATCGTCCCGGTGGCCAGTCCGCCCCCGGCGCACATGGTCACCAGCGCGAACTCCTTGTCGGTGCGCTCCAGTTCGTGCAGGGCCGTCGTGATGAGACGTGCCCCCGTCGCGCCGACGGGGTGGCCGAGGGCGATCGCGCCGCCGTTGACGTTCACCTTCTCCAGGTCCTGCTCGAAGACCTGCGCCCAGCTCAACACCACCGATGCGAACGCCTCGTTGATCTCGACGAGGTCGATGTCCTTGAGGGACATCCCGGCTTTGCCCAGCACCGCGCGGGTCGCGTCGATGGGCCCGTCGAGGTGGAAGTGCGGGTCGGCGCCGACGAGGGCCTGGGCGACGATGCGCGCCCGGGGCCGTAGCCTCAGCGCCCGCGCCATCCGCTTGGACGCCCACATGACGGCCGCCGCGCCGTCGCTGATCTGCGAGGAGTTGCCAGCGGTGTGCACGGCCGTCGGCATGATCGGCTTGAGGGAGGCGAGCGCCTCCATGGACGTGTCGCGCAGCCCCTCGTCCTTGTCGACGAGCCGCCACATGCCCTGGCCGGCCCGCTGCTCCTCCTCCGTGGTCGGCACCTGGACCGCGAACGTCTCCCGTTTGAAGCGCTCCTCGGACCACGCGACGGCGGCCCGCTCCTGCGAGATCAGGCCGAGGGAGTCGACGTTCTCGCGCGTCAGCCCCCGGTGGCGCGCGATGCGTTCGGCCGCCTCGAACTGGTTGGGCAGGTCGACGTTCCACTCCTCCGGGAACGGCTTGCCGGGCCCGTGCTTCGACCCCGACCCCAGCGGCACCCGCGACATGGCCTCCACACCGCAGCTGATCCCCACGTCGATCACGCCCGCCGCGACCATGTTGGCGACCATGTGCGAGGCCTGCTGCGAGGAGCCGCACTGGCAGTCGACCGTGGTCGCCGCCGTCTCGTAGGGCAGGCCCATGGTCAGCCAGGCCGTGCGCGCGGGGTTCATGGACTGCTCGCCGGCGTGGGTGACGGTGCCGCCGACGATCTGTTCGACCGCGTCGGCGGGGATGCCGGTGCGGCCGAGGAGTTCACGGTAGGTCTCGCCCAGGAGATAGGCGGGGTGCAGGTTGGCGAGCGCGCCGCCGCGCTTGCCGATGGGGGTGCGTACGGCTTCGACGATCACGGGTTCCGCGGCCATGGGGGTGGATCCTCTCCTCCGGTACCCGCGCGGCGCGGGCGTCCCGGCCCACCCGCCACGCAGAACTAGTACGTGTTCTAGTTCTGCCAGCAGTCTGCTGACAGGCGCCGCACAACCGCAAGGGCCGTGCACGCAATTCGACCCGCCGCACCCCTTGCCTCTTGTAGAACCCGTTACTACCTTCACGGAAAACCTGATGGTCCGTCAGAATCAAGGCAGAACTCAAGCTGGAGTCCTCCATGCCCTGTCCAGCTCTTCCCGACGGGTTCGACTTCACCGACCCCGACCTGCTGCACCACCGCGTGCCCCTGCCGGAGTTCGCCGAGCTGCGCCGGGTCGAACCGGTGCGCTGGATCCCGCAGTCGGGCAATGTCGCGGGCTTCGCGGACGAGGGCTACTGGGCCGTCACCCGGCACGCCGACGTCAAGTACGTCTCCACGCACCCGGAGCTCTTCTCCTCCACCGTCAACACCGCGATCATCCGTTTCAACGAGCACATCGAGCGCGACGCGATCGACGCGCAGCGGCTGATCCTGCTGAACATGGACCCGCCCGAGCACACCCGGGTGCGCCAGATCGTGCAGCGCGTCTTCACGCCCCGCGCCATCCGGGCGCTGGAGGACCGGCTGCGCGAGCGCGCGACGGCCATCGCCCGCACGGCCGCCGCCCAGTCCGGCCCCTTCGACTTCGTCACCGAGGTCGCCTGCGAACTGCCCCTCCAGGCCATCGCGGAGCTCATCGGCATCCCGCAGGACGACCGGGCCAAGATCTTCGACTGGTCCAACAAGATGATCGCGTACGACGACCCGGAGTACGCGATCACCGAGGAGGTCGGCGCCGAGTCGGCCACCGAACTCATCGCCTACGCCATGAACATGGCCGCCGACCGCAAGCAGTGCCCGGCGAAGGACATCGTGACCACGCTGGTCGCGGCGGAGGACGAGGGCAACCTGAACTCCGACGAGTTCGGCTTCTTCGTGCTGATGCTGGCCGTCGCCGGCAACGAGACCACCCGCAACGCCATCACCCACGGCATGCACGCGTTCCTCACCCACCCCGACCAGTGGGAGCTGTACAAGCGGGAGCGCCCGGCGACGGCGGCCGAGGAGATCGTCCGCTGGGCGACGCCCGTCAACGCCTTCCAGCGCACCGCCACCCAGGACCTCGAACTCGGCGGCAAGCACATCGGGAAGGGCGACCGGGTCGGCATCTTCTACGCCTCAGCCAACCACGACCCGGAGGTCTTCACCGACCCCGACACCTTCGACATCCTGCGCGACCCCAACCCCCACCTCGGCTTCGGCGGGGGCGGCCCGCACTACTGCCTCGGCAAGTCCCTGGCGGTCCTGGAGATCGACCTGATCTTCAACGCCATCGCCGACGCCCTGCCGAACCTCACCCTGGCCGGCGACCCCAGCCGCCTGCGCTCCGCCTGGATCAACGGCGTCAAACACCTCCAGGTCCGGCCGGCCTGACGCACTCGGACCGGCGGCAATCCCGGCGCCGCCGGTCCGTTCGTCGAGGGAGGCAGGAGCATCCCCCCTACGCCCCGCTTCTGCCTCCCCCGAGGGCCAGTTCCTCCTCGGCCGGGCGCTCGCCGGCCGCGACCGTCTTCGTGAGCCTCGCCCGCGGGCCCTGGAGCAGGTACGACAGGCCGAAGCCCGCGCCCACCACGGCCGCGCCGCCGACCGCGTCCAGCACCCAGTGGTTGCCGGTCGCCACGATCGCCGAGACGGTGAAGAAGGGGTGCAGCAGGCCCAGCGCCTTCATCCACCACTTCGGCGCGATGACCGCGATCACCACACCGCACCACAGCGACCAGCCGAAGTGCAGCGACGGCATCGCCGCGTACTGGTTGGTCAGGGCCGTCAGGGTGCCGTAGTCCGGCTTGGAGAAGTCCTGCACGCCGTGCACGGTGTCGATGATCCCGAGGCCGGGCAGCAGCCGCGGCGGGGCCAGCGGGTAGAGCCAGAAGCCGACCAGGGCGAGCAGGGTGGCGAAGCCGAGGGAGGTGCGGGCCCAGCGGTAGTCCACGGGCCGGCGCCAGTACAGGACGGCGAGGACGGTCAGCGGGACGACGAAGTGGAACGACTCGTAGTAGAAGTCGTAGAAGTTCCGCAGCCAGTCGACCTTCACCACCGCGTGGTTGGCCCAGTGCTCGATGTCGATGTGCAGGAAGCGCTCGATGTCGAGGACCTGCCGGCCGTGGTGCTCGGCCCGCACCCGGCCGCCCGCGTTGGTGCCGCCGGTCGCCGCGAGCCGCACGCGCGCGTAGGCGGCGTAGGTGACGCGGATGAGCAGGAGCTCCAGCAGCAGGTTCGGGCGGGTGAGGACCCGGCGCAGGAAGGGCACCAGCGGCACGTGCCGCAGGCGCGCCGGGACGGGGGCGGCGTACTCGGTCGGGATCGGCGACCGGTAGTACGGCGAGGTGCGGGACAAGAACGGCACGGCGGTCGCCGCGGCGAGGGCGGCGAGCAGGACGACGTTGTCGCGCAGGGGCTCCATCGCCGCCATGTTCGGCAGCAGCATCTTCGCGGGCAGCGTCATCACCAGCACGACGGCGACCGGCCACACGTACCGGTCGGAGGCCCGCTTGCCCACCCGCCCGACGACCGCGAGCAGCACCCACAGCAGCTGGTGCTGCCAGGTCGTCGGGGAGACGAGGACGGCCGCGCAGCCGGTGATCGCGACGGCGAGCAGGAGCTGTCCGTCGCGCGCGTAGCGCACGGCCCGGCGCACGCCGACGACGGCCACCGCCGCGCCCAGCGCGAAGAACACGGCGATCTCCAGCGGGCCGGTCAGGCCCAGCCGGAGCAGCGCGCCGTGCAGGGACTGGTTGGCGAGGTCGTCGGCCTTGCCGCCCAGACCGGTGCCCGCCATGTGGTGCACCCAGTAGGTGTACGAGTCGTGCGGCATCGCCGCCCAGGCCAGCGCCGTCGTCGCGGCGAAGGTGACCGCCGTGGCGGCGGCGGCGCGTCTGCGGCCGGTGAACCACAGCAGGGGCGTGAAGAGCAGCACGGTCGGCTGGAGCGCGGCGGCGAGGCCGATCAGCAGGCCGCCGGCGCGCTCTCCGCGCACGGCGAAGCAGCCGACCAGCACGAGCAGCACCGGGATGATGCTGGTCTGGCCGAGCCAGAGCGTGTTGCGCACCGGCAGCGACAGCATCAGCAGGCTGATCGCGACGGGCGCGGCCAGCAGGGAGCTGCGGCGGCTGACCGGCTGCGGCAGGGCGCGGGCGGCGACCAGGCCGAGGGCGACGACCAGCAGCAGGGTGCCGAAGGTCCAGCCCCAGCCGAGGGCCTGTTCGGCCGCCCGGGTGAGCGGTTTGAGGACCAGGCCGCCGAACGGCGTGCCGGTGAAGCGCGTGGAGTCGTACAGAGAACCCTTCACATGCAGGACGCCGTCCGGGCCGACCCAGGTCTCCAGATCCGTCAGCCGCTCGCCTCTGGGCGTACTGAGGACGACGGCCACCTGTCGTACGGCCAGGACGGCCGCGACCAGCCACAGTCCCAGCCGGGCCACGCGCAGACGCCCCCTGACCCCGCCGACAGCCGTCGCCCCGAAGGCTTTCGCCGGTCGCCCGCTGTGCTCCACGTTCGCCACGCCTCGTCGGCCTCCCGCCCCGTCCGTCCTATGAGCCCCCTGAGAGAGACGCAGGCTACCCCGGCTTCACCTGACGTCCCTCCTCCTTTTGTCCGGATGACGATAGTGCGCCAAAGGTTCACTCGCCCCGGCGAGAGCGACAAGGATCACGTACCGTCTGAAGCCCTGTCGACGCCACGGCGGAGGGGGCCACCGGAAATGGTCCGTTTCCTGCGCAAACGCGCTCGGGAACGCACGGGGACCGACGCCCGCGCACGCCTGCTGACGGTCGTCCTGGCCCTGCTGGCCGTCCAGCTGGGCCGGCTGGCCGCTCCCGCGTACGCCTGCGGCTGCGGGGCCCTGGTCCCGGGGGCGCACCAGCAGGTGGCGGTCGGCCGTGAGGAGTCCGTGGTGCGCTGGGACGGGCGCCAGGAGCAGATCGTGATGAGCCTGACGGTCACCGGCGACGCCGACCGGGCCGCCTGGATCATGCCGGTGCCGCACCGGGCGACGGTCCGCCTCGGCGACTCCCGGCTCTTCACGCAGCTCACCGCCGCCACCGCGCCCGTGTACCGCGCCCGCCACCACTTCTGGCCGCAGAACGGCGACTGGCCCCTGGTCACCGGCGGCCGCGACCGCGTCGGCCCGCCGCCCGGCGCCGCCGCGCCCCCGCCCCGGGTCGGCGTGGTCGACCGCCGGCGGCTCGGCCCCTTCGACGTGGCCCGCCTGACGGCCACCGACCCGGCGGCCCTGGACGGCTGGCTCGGCGCCCACGGCTTCGCCCTCCCCTCCCGGCTGCGCGGCGCCCTCCAGCCGTACGTGGACCGCCGCTGGGAGTACGTCGCCGTACGCCTGGCCCCCGCCACCGCCGGCGCCCCGCTCGACGGCACCCTCGACCCGCTGCACCTCACCTTCGCCGCCGGCCGGCCCGTCTACCCGATGCGCCTGTCCCGCCTCGCGACGACACCGCAGTCCCTCGCCCTGTACGTCCTCGCCGCGCACCGCATGGAGACGGGCACGGCGATCGGCGGGGAGCGCCCCCGGGTGACGTTCGCGGGCCGGGTGACGGCGAGGTCCGGCCCGCTGGCGGACCTCGCCAGGGGAACCCCGTACCTGACGGCGATCGGGCAGGAGTTCCCGGACCCGTCCCGCATCTCCGGCGACCACGTCCTGCGCCCGGCGCCCTCCGACACCCCCGTCCGGCAGGTGATCTACGAGGACCGCCTCACCCGCGTGGCGGGCCTCCCGGCCTGGCTCCTGACGATCGCGGGCGCCCTGGCACTGGCGACGACGACGGCCCTGGTGATCGCCCTGCGCGGCACCCGCCGCCCATCCCACCCACCCCACCCTCCGCGCCCGGCTGCCTGAAAGACTGCCGTAAGACCCACCGAACTCCCCGAATCCCCCGCACCCCCCACCCCCGGACCCGGCTGGAGGCACACAGGCATGAGCGATCCGCAGCTCTGGGACGACGTGGACGCCTACTTCACCACCCACCTCGCGCCGGAGGACGACGCCCTCACCGCGGCCGTACGCGACAGCGAGGCGGCCGGGCTGCCGAACGCCGCGGTCACCGCGCCCCAGGGCAAGTTCCTGCGCCTCCTGGCCGAGATCCAGGGCGCGCGCACCGTCCTGGAGATCGGCACCCTGGGCGGCTACAGCACGATCTGGCTGGCCCGCGCCCTGCCCGCCGACGGCCGCCTGATCTCCCTGGAGTACAGCGCCCGGCACGCCGAGGTCGCCACCCGCAACCTCGCCCGCGCCGGCCTCGACCGGATCGCCGAGGTGCGGGTGGGTCCGGCCCTGGAGTCGCTGCCCAGACTGGCCGACGAGAACCCGCCGCCCTTCGACCTCGTCTTCATCGACGCCGACAAGGCCAACAACCCGCGCTACATCGAGTGGGCGCTGCGCCTGACCCGCGCGGGCAGCCTGATCGTCGTGGACAACGTCGTACGGCGCGGCCGGGTCGCCGACGCGGACAGCACCGCGCCGGACGTGCTCGGCAGCCGCGCCGCGATCGAGCTGATCGGCAGCCACCCGAGGCTGACGGGTACGGCGCTCCAGACGGTGGGCACGAAGGGCCACGACGGCTTCGCGCTGGCGCGCGTGCTGCCGTAGGCCGGGAAGGCGCCTAGACCTCCTGGTAGAAGCCGACGTTGACGCTGCGCGGGGCGGTGCGGTCCTGGATGATGATCTCGCCGCTGCTGCCCCGGGGCAGGGCGAAGGAGCCGCCGTAGGGGAGCGTCTGCGCGTACTCGCCGACGACGAGCCGGACTTCGGAGGAGGGGTCCGGCTGGGAACCGCGCAGCCACGTCACCTGCCAGGCGCCCTCGGGCCCGCACAGGAACTCCAGGTGCACCCGGGAGACGAACAGCCAGTCGTCGGGCGTCACCAGCCGGCACACCGACGCGTCCCGGCCCACCCGCAGCACGGCGCCGGGCTCGCTCGGCGCGTCGGCCATCAGCATGCCTGCCGTGGCCCCCTCTTCCGCCCCGGAGACGGTGGCCATGGTCAGTTCGAGCACGTGGCGCTCCTCTTGAAGTGTGCGTACACAGCCGCCGCATGATAAATCGCCCGGCGAAGCCGCGTCCGGCACAATGGGCTCATGACCGAGCGAAAGCCACCGGGCGTGCCGTGGGAATCCTGGGTCGACAAACAGATCCGCGACGCGGAGGGCCGCGGCGAGTTCGCCGAACTCCCCGGCGCCGGCAAGCCGTTGCCGCCCGGCACCGACACCACGTACGACGAACTGTGGTGGATCAGGCAGAAGATGGCCCGCGAGGGCCTCTCGGTCCTGCCCCCCACCCTCGCCCTGCGCAAGGAGGCCGAGGACGCCCTCACCGCCGCCTACGCGGCCCCCTCGGAACGCATCGCCCGCAAGATCGTCACGGACGTCAACGTCAAGATCCGCGACATGATGTACAAGCCACCGCCCGGCCCCCCGCTCGGAATGAAGCCGTACGACGTCGAGGAGGTCATCCGCGGGTGGCGGGAGCGCCGGGAAGCCCAGGCGTGACCGCCTCGGACCACACGACCCCCAGGGCCGCAGAGGTCCGTTCGATCTCCGCGGCCAGCTCCGGCCGGGAGTCGGCCAGCAGCGCGAGCTCACCGGCGCTGCGCAGCTGATGGTTCCACTGCACGCAACGGCCCGCCTCCAGCAGTTCCAGCGCCCGGTCCGGATCGTCGGCCTCGAGTGCGGCGGCCACGGCCTCCGAGGTGACCGGGGCCCGGCTGGTGAGTCGCGCCTCCTGGTCCGCGCGCTCCAGGTGCAGGCCGGCCACGGACGTGAGCAGGTCGACGGCGAGACCGTAGGCGGCCACGGCGTCGTCCCACCGGCCCAGTTCCGCGCTCTCGCGTGCCCATTCGGTCGCCGCGGTGAGGCGGACGTCGGGTGCGGCGGCTTCGTTCCACGCGGCCGTGCTCCAGTCGCGCAGGGCGCGTTCCACGTCCTCGGGCCGACCGGAGTGGTGCAGAGCCGTGCCCAGGTTGACCCGTAGCCTGGCATCCAGCGGCTGGCCCTGCGCCGTGAACGTCAGTGCCTCGGTGAGCAGTTCCACGGTGCGGCGCAGCCTAGCCGCGTCGAGGCCGTCCTCGACGGAAACGAGCAGCGCCATCGCGGTGTTGGACAGGATTCCCAGACGGCTGGGGTGATCGGCGGGGGTTTCGGCCAGCGCCAGCTCCCCGACCCGGAGCATGGCCTCCAGGTCGTCCTCGTGGCCCGTGCGCCGGTAGCGCTGCAGATGGGCCGAGATGAGGTTCGTGCGGTACATCCCCTTCTTCGGATGCCCGTCGGGGAGCAGCTCCACCGCCTCACGGCAGAGCTCGATCTGCAGGTCGTCGTCCTCGGCGGCCTCGGTCAGCTCGTGGCGGACCGCGATCAGGGCGGACTTGTTGAGGAGCTGCAGGGCCCGGTCCTCGTCGGACTCGTCCGGGAGGGCGAGTGCCCGGTCGATGACCTCCAGTCCTTCGACCAGATCCGGTGTGCTCCCGGTCGTCTGCGCCCGCATGGTCAGCGCGGAGGCGAGTATCGCCAGTCGGCGCCCCAGGCTGCGATGGCCGGGCGGGGTCAGGTCGACCGACCGGCGGGCCGCCGTGACCGCGTCGTCACGGTCGGCGGCGCCGCCGAAGTACTCGAAGCGCTGCTTGAGCGCCCAGGCCAGCCCGATGAGCGCAGTAGCGTTGCCGGGGTCGGCCGCTTCCGCCCGCGTGTAGTGGCCGATGGACGCGTCCAGCAGCTCGGCCCGGCCGGAGCGCCGGAAGAGCCGTTCCTCCACCCCGGCCAGAGCGATCAGGTCCTGCGCCGTCCCGCCCTCGGCGGCCAGGAGGGACCGCAGGCGCCGCGCGTGCCGCAGGTCGTCGGAATCGTCGGTGAGTCCGGCCCGCTTCTCCCAGCAGGAGGCGAGGGTGTCGGCGGCCGTACGAAACGCGTGCCCCAGCGGTTCCCGGTCGGGTACGACCCGGCGCAGCGTCTCGATCGCCCGGTCGAGATCGCCGCGCCGCCCGCTCATGTCGTGGCGCTGCTTCCAGGCGAGCCCGAGCTCCGCGAGGATCTGCCGGACAAGTTCCTCAGGGGCCGTGTCGATGCCGGCCGCGCGGGTGTACAGCTCGATCGCCCGGTCCACGTCCTCGATGCCGGAGCCCTTCGCGTGGCGGATCATCAGCAGGCGGCCGAGTTGCTGCAACTGTGCGGCGAGGTCGGCGTCGGTCGTCGGCAGCCGGTCGACCGCCCGCAGTCCCCGGTCCGCGGCCGGGACGAGGTGCTCCGACTCTCCGGCGAGCCGCCACTCGACGAGCACGGCGGCGCAGAGGTTCAGCGCGACGACGGCCCACAGCGGATCGTCCTCGGGCATCAGCCCGAGCGCCCGCGTCATGTACCGCAGTCCGTGGCCCAGGGCGGCCGTGCAGCCGTAGCGGTCGGCCATGGTCACCAGATCGCCGGCGGCGTCCTGGAACAGCACGGGGTCGGGCGGGTCGGCCACGAGCGCCTCGTGGATGCGCCGGACCAGTCCGTCGAGGGGCGCCGGCGCCCCCTGGCCGTAGGGCAGCAGGAAACTCGCCGCCAGCGCACGGTCGAGCTCCCCGGAGGCGCCCTCGCGGCGCGGGTCGTCGTGCCAGCGGTTCAGGTGCACCCAGGCCATGAGCCTGGCCACGCGCAGGGACAGCGGGCCGCCCCGCTCCTCCTCGGCCTCGCCGAGCCACTCCGTGAGCTCCACCAGCCGCCGCGTCGTCTCCGGCGCGAGCAGCAGGGAGATGTCGTCGTTCTGGACGAACTCCCGGAAAGTCTTGTGGAGTTCGGCGTACGTCCGGGCCGGGTCGCACACAGTCATCTCCGTCACTCCTTGGGGCAGTCGCTCACCGGCGCCATCGACAGCACGGTGGCGAGCGGTACGACGACCTCGCCGTCGCCCGTCCTGACCACGGCCTCGCCCCCGGAGACCCGCCGCACGGTGCCGCACACCTTGGCGCCGGGGGTGTCGAAGCGCATCAGGCCGTTCTCCTTCGCGGGGCCGTACCAGGTGGCGCCGACCGCGGCCACGAGCAGGCCCGTGCACACCAGCGTCAGGGCGATGCCCCGGCGCAGCTGCCGTGCGGCGTCGGCGGCCTCCCGCTGCTCCAGGAGGGCACGGGGCAGGGCGGACGGCAGGTCGAGGGCTCGGGGCCTGCCGTGCGCCGCGAGGAGGAGCTGCATGGCGCCGAGGGCACCGCAGCCGAGTGCGGCGAGCAGCAGCAGGCCCACGGCGGCGGCCCAGCGGTCGGCGAGCTGACCGATGTCCGAGCGTCCTTTGATCAGGCCGAAGCCCACCAGGGCCACGAGCAGGGCGGCGAGTCCGTTGCGCCAGGCGAGGGCGGCCTCGCGCACGCGCGGCACGGCCTCCTGGACCAGTTGCCGGTGCTCCCGCAGACGCCGCAGGTCCGAGGCGCCGGCCGACCGGGTGGCGGGCAGGGGACGGCGCGGGCCGGTCATGCCAGTTCCGCCGGCACCCCGAGCAGCCAGAAGGCTCCGCAGCCCTCGGTCACTCCGTCGGGACGGGGGTCGTGGTCCTCGTCGCAGTTGCACGCCATCGGCACCTCGAACGGGTCCGTGCGGACCGGAGCCCGCCACGACATCAGGCGGACCGTGGTGAGGACGACGGGGATCTCCAGGGGAGCGGCGCAGCGCGGGCACGGGCCGCAGGCCAGCAGCAGGCCCTTGCCGTACGGGCGCAGCTCGAAGTGGTCGGCGACGTGCTGGACGTAGCGGGGCTCGGACTCCTCGGCGTAGGGGAGCATGGCGGGCGGGGGTACGGACATGGGCGGCTTCCTGGCTCAGGGACCTGTGTGGGTGAAGGACATCCAGTGGCTCGGCTCGTGCGGCGCGGCGTCCCGCAGCCGGCGGACGGCTGCGTGCAGCGCGGCGGCGGCGCGGTCGGGGCGGAACACGCCGTCCCGCCACAGGTCGCGGTACACGTCCTCGGCCACCTCGGCGGCGACGGCGTCCCGGACGGACCACAGCGTCCCGATCACATGCCGGTAGCCCGTGTAGTGCAGTGCGGCGGACAACGTCATCGACTCGTCCGGCAGCAGCAGCCCGCCCAGGGCCGTCTTGCACGCCGAGAGGAAGGCGAGATCGCGGTGCCGGTGCTCGGCGGCGATCTCGCCCGTCGTCAGCAGGCCGTCGCTGAGCAGGGCCCCTCCGGAGGCGGGACGCACGGGGTCGGAGGTGGCGTGGCAGCTGAAGTGCACGCTGCGGTGGACGGCCAGCTCGCGCCGCACCGACGTCCGGTCCGCGGCGGGCCCCTTCAGGGTGGTGCAGTCCCCTCCGAAGAGCTCCGCCAGCAACTTCTCCTCGCGCTCGACGTGGGGCAGATCCCGCTGGCCCGGGGTTTCGGGCAGCGCCACGTGCAGCATGCCGCCCGCCACGGTCGGCCGCTCCCACGAGCGGGACTCGATCAGCACGCGCAGGGAGGGCGTGTACGACATCACCGCCCGGTCCAGCGCGTTCTGCCCCTCCTCGCCGTGCCGGCCCGCGGCATGCAGCGGGAGCAGGGTCAGAAGGCCGGTGGGGCACCACCACAGCCGGGGCCAGGGCCGGCCCGTTCCGGGCGGCTCCCGGAAGCCGCAGGTGTCGAGCACGGGCCGGCCGATCGCCTCCCACAACCACTCCAGGGTCGAGGTCAGCGCGCTTTCCATCGTCGCCTCGGCCTCGACGAGGGCAACCGCGGCCCGCTGATACGCCGCGCAGGTCCTGGCGTCGAAGGTCTCCCGCGCCGCGGCGTCCGCTTCTTCAAGGGCCGAGAGCCGGCTCTGGTGCCGCTCGATCGCCTCCACGTAGGTGTAGGCCGCCTCATGGACGTCCCCGGCCGTGAAGTCCAGTGGAACGGGCGAGACCCCGTCGGGCCGTACGATCAGCGCGTCCGCCCGACGCCGCGTCACATTGACGGCCACAACAGGCCCTTGGGCAGCGGCAAGCCGCAAGTCCCGTGCCACGAGCGGGCGTTGGAAGCCACCGAATCCTGGCACCTGCCGGACTTCCTCCAGCAGTCCGGCCAGCCGGCGTGCCAGCACCATCCTGCCGTCGGCCGGCACCGGCCCCCCGCGATCGTTCACCGAGCCCCCCGTCGCCCGTCGCTCCTCCCGAGGGTAGCGGAGCGCTGGTCACGGGGCCGCTGGACACATGCCGAAGCGGCCCCGGACGAGGCGGGTCGACACCCGCCTCACCGAGGCCGCCGAAGCAGACGGGTCAGCCGTGCAGTAGCCGTTCGGCCAGTTCGCGGTAGTCGCGCAACGCCAACCGCAGTTGCTCGGTGTCGGTGCTCGTGGCGGACTTCTCGGCGCCACCGTCCCGGTCCTGCCAGGACATGCGCAGGGTGCGGCGGCGCTGGGTGATGGCCTCGGTGAAGCGGCCGGCGAGTTCCTCCAGGACGTGGTCGGCCTCCTGGACCGACTCGCGGGGCGCGTCGACGAAGCCGGAGACGGCGTGCTGCAGACGCAGCGTGAACTTGTCGCACTCCTCGGAGGGCAGCAGCCGCCCGTCACCGTGCGCCCCGGCGCTCGCCGCCCCGGCCTGCTCGGACCGGGAGGGGGCGACGGTACGCGGCCCGGAGGTGGTGTCGGTGCCCGTACCGGTGCCGTGGGCGCTGCCCGCGCCGGTCCGGCTGCCGACCGCGCCACCGACGTCCGTGGCGCTGGTGCCGAGAGAGCTGTCGTCGTGCCGTGTCACGTCGTCGGACATGTGCCTCAACCCTCCTTGGGGTGACGCCGGTTGAGCGCCCAGGGCAGATGGCCACGGTTCGATGCCCGGCCGTGGCCGTCCGCCGGAACACGCTCCCGGCCGGTGTCCTGCTCATGGACCCGATTCCGGTCCTGGCGGTCGCTTCCCACCAGTTCCTCGAACAGGGCGCGCGCCTCGACCATGGCCGAGCGCATCTCCTCGGTGCCGGCCCGCTCGCCGTCCTGGCCCGCGTTGGCGGGGACGCGCGCGACGCGGTGCACCTGCCGGTAGCCGTGCACATGACCCGCGTGGTGGACGGAGAGGGCGGCGAGCTGCTCCTCGTACTGGCCGCCGTCGGGGAAGCCGCGGACGGCGGCCACCTCGGACAGCAGCCGGTCGGCCTCGGCGACGGCCTCGCGGGGCGAGTCGACGAAGCGCTCCTGGGCGGCGGCCCAGCGGGCCTCGAACTCCTGGCGCTGCGCCGGCTCCAGCGGCCGCTCCCGCAGCGATCCGTGCCGCTCCACGCGCTCGGTGAGCTCGCGCTCGGCGGCCTTGGCGTCCCCGTCGTGCCGGGCCACGGCACGGTCGTACTCGGGTCCGAAGCGGCGCTTCAGATCCCGGCCGCCGTGCGGGCCCCGGGAACGTCGCATCAGGACGGCCGCAACCACGACCACGGCCGCCACGACAACGATCAACGCAATGATCACACCTGTGGACATGGGTGCCTTCCGGTGTTTCGGTCCAAAGGGCCGGTTCTTTGTTCGGGTTGCCCGGAAGTCCCCCCTCAAACGACGACGCCAGGCGTGTCGATCGGCGCCGCCCCCGATCGACGCAAGAGTGAGGACACTCCACGACCGACTCCCCCGGAGATCACCATGAGCGAGGTCATCGCACGGCTGGCCATGTCACTGGACGGCTACGTCGCGGGCCCCCAGTCGGGCCGCGAGCACCCTCTCGGCATCGGCGGCGAACGGCTGCACACCTGGGTGTACGGCCTGCGCACGTTCCGCCGGATGCAGGGCATGACGGGCGGGACGGGCGGCCCGGACGACGACCTGATCGCCGAGCACGTCGCGCGTCCCGGCGCCGTCGTCATGGGTCACGGCATGTACATCACCGGCGAGGTCCCGTGGGGCGACAGCCCGCCCTTCCACGCGCCGGTGTTCATCGTCACCCACTGCCCCCGCGAGCCGGTCGTCAAGCAGGGCGGCACGACGTACCACTTCGTCACCGAGGGCCCGGCCAAGGCCCTCGAACTGGCCCGCGAGGCGGCGGCCGGGAAGGACGTCTCCCTGGCCGGCGGGGCGGACCTGGTCCAGCAGTTCATCCGCGACGGCTGGCTGGACGAACTCCTCCTGCACGTCGTCCCGGTCATGATCGGCGGCGGCCGACGCCTCTTCGACAACCTCGGCGACCAGCACATCGAGTGGTCCAAGACCCTCGTCCTGGACTCCCCCGAGGTCACCCATATCCGCTTGCGCGCCCCGCACACCACGTCCCCACAATGACCGGCATGTCCTGGACCATCACCCCGGAACGCCCCGACTCACCCACGGCCACCGCCCTCTGGCGGGCGTACTACACGGAGGTCAGCGACCGCTGGTACCTCCTCCACGAGGGCCACCCCACCGACCCGGCCGAACTGGAACGCGGCATAGCGGCCACCCCGGGCACCGAACTGACCCCACCCACAGGCCAGTTGCTGGTCGCCCACCACAACGGCACCCCGGCCGGCACGGCAGGCGTCCGCCTCCTCAGCCCCACCACGGGGGAACTGACCCGGGTCTTCGTCCACAAGGAGTTCCGCGGCAAAGGAGGGGCACCCCGCCTCGTCGAGGCCGCCGAGAAGGCGGCAGCGGCCCTGGGCGCCACGCAACTCGTCCTCGACACCCGAGCCGACCTCACAGAGGCCCGGGCCCTCTACACCCGCCTCGGCTACACCGAGACGCCCCCTCACAACGCCAACAAGTATGCCGACCACTGGTTCCACAAAGCCCTACGTCAAGAGCCCACCCGAAATCAGGCACAACTCAGCCAACCTTGAGAACTCTCACCTCACCCGTCCCATCTCACCCGCTCTCCCCCACCCACCCCCTCTCCCCCACCCGCCCACACAACTCCCCGCTCAACTCCCGCACCAACGCCTCCAGATCCCGGGGCCGCCCCGCCCCCCACCAGTCCCCCAGCAACTCCCCCAGCGACTCCTCCCGCGCCCGGGCCAGCCGCTCGGCGACGACCCGTCCCTCCGCGCTCAGCGTCAGCTCCAGCCCTTCCCGTACGGCCAGCCCCCGCTCCTCCACCTGCCGGGAGGCGGCGAGTACCGCCTCCAGCGGCACGGACGTGCGCTCGGCGAGCGTTCCCGGTTCCAGCGAGCCGTGCCTGCGCATCCGCAGCAGCATCCAGCTCGCCCCGGGCAGCAGGTCGTAGCCGGCCCGCGCGGTGATCTCCCGGTACACCTCGCGCCGCCCCTCGCGCGTGCCCAGCACGGACAGCGCACGGCACACCTCGTCGTACGACGACCGTTCGACGGGATTGCTGGCGAGGGTCTCGGTGACGTCGGGGGCGGTGACGGAGCCGCGCAGCCGGTCCTCCTTGAGGAACCAGGCCAGGACGAACCCGAGCAGGGCGACGGGGGCGGCGTACAGGAAGACGTCGGTGATGGACGAGGCGTACGCGTGCAGCGCGACCGTCCGCAGGGCGTCCGGCAGCGCCCCGATCCCCCGCGGATCGGACGTCAGCCCCTCCACGCTCACCCCGTCCGGCAGCCGTACCCCGCGCGCCGCCAGCGCCCGGAACGCGTCCGTGAGCTTGTCGCCGAGCCGGCCGGCGAAGACGGTGCCGAAGACGGCGACGCCGAACGAGGCTCCGATGGACCGGAAGAAGGTGGCGCCCGAGGTGGCGACGCCGAGGTCCTCGTAGGCGACGGCGTTCTGCACGATGAGCACCAGCACCTGCATGACGAGCCCGAGCCCCAGCCCGAACACGAGGAAGCAGGAACTCATCTCGGCGGTCGAACTGTTCTCGTCCAACTGGTGGAGCAGGAGCAGCCCGAACGCGGTGACGCCCGTCCCGGCGACGGGGAACACCTTCCACCGGCCGGTGCGGCTGACGATCTGGCCGGAGAGGGTGGACGACAGCAGCAGCCCGAAGACCATGGGCAGCATGTGCACGCCGGACATGGTCGGGGTGACGCCGTGGACGACCTGGAGGAAGGTCGGCAGGTAGGTCATCGCGCCGAACATGGCGAAGCCGATGATGAAGCTGATGACGGCGGACAGGGTGAAGGTGCGGATGCGGAACAGCCGCATGGGCAGGACGGGTTCGGCCGCCCGCCGCTCCACGGCCACGAACACGACCGCCAGTACGACGCCCGCCACGGCCAGCGTGACGATCTGCGGTGAGCCCCAGCCCCAGGTGGTGCCGCCGAGGGAGGCGACGAGCACGAGGCAGGTGGCGACGGCGGCGATGAGGACGGTGCCGAGGTAGTCGATGACGTGGCGCGCGGTCCGGCGCGGGATGCGCAGGACGGCCGCGATCACGGCGAGGGCGACGACACCGACGGGGAGGTTGACGTAGAACACCCACCGCCAGCTCAGATGCTGGGTGAACAACCCGCCCAGCAGCGGCCCGAGCACGCTGGTCGCGCCGAAGACGGCGCCGAACAGGCCCTGGTAGCGCCCGCGTTCGCGGGGCGGGACCAGGTCCCCGACGATCGCCATGGACAGCACCATCAGCCCGCCGCCGCCCAGCCCCTGCAGCGCCCGGAAGGCGATGAGCTGGCCCATGCTCTGCGCCATGCCGCAGAGCGCGGAGCCGACGAGGAAGATCACGATGGCCGTCTGGAACAGCCGTTTGCGCCCGTACTGGTCACCGAGTTTGCCCCACAGCGGGGTGGCGGCGGTGGAGGCCAGCAGGTAGGCGGTCACGACCCACGACAGATGCTCCAGGCCGCCGAGGTCGCTGACGATCGTCGGCAGGGCGGTCGACACGATCGTCTGGTCGAGCGCGGCGAGCAGCATGCCCAGCAGCAGCGCGCCGATCGAGACGAGGACGTTGCCGGAGACGTGCGTGTCCGGTGTGCCCGGCGTGTCCCGCACGTCCCCCGGGCCGGCGTGCGTGCTCGCGGCCATGGAGACCTCCTGAAGGTGGCACCTGAGGGTGTGGTGACACTCCCATCGTGGCCGGTGTGCCCGGTTATGGCCTGTCGAGTCCGTTTGGAAGCCGTTGTTCCGGGGGCTTCCGGGAGAGGGCGTGGAGGAGATCTGCATAATCTCTGGAGTTCGCGAGGGGACGCGAAGGGAGGGGACGATCACGTGACGGAGCCGAACGGCCGCCTGTGCCCGGAGTGCGGTGCGCCGAGAGCCGCCGACAACACACCGTCGTGCGCGTGCGCGCAGCGGGCGTCCGACGCCCTGCGCGATGCCCGTACGGCGGAGGCGGCAGCGGCGGAGGACTTCGATCCGCTGCGGATACGTCCGTATGTGGAACTGGAGTCGGAGACAACGGGACCGACGCCCACCTCAGCGCCCACGCCCCCGCCCCCGCCGGCACCCGAGCCCATGCCCGCGCCCGACGCGACGATGCCTCTGCGCGCCGTCCCCAGCCTGCCGACCCCCCTGGCCCCTCCGACCAGGAACCCGGCCGCGCAGGACCTGAGCCTGTTCGACGCCGGCCCCGACACCGACGGCGACCCCGACGCCGCAGCCCCCCGCCACGACGTCACCCCTCCCCGCCCGTCGCGCACCCGCCGCCCCCGCGCCGTCCTGCTCGCCGCGGGTGGAGCCGTCGTCGCGGTCGTCTCGGCGGCGGGACTGGCCAGCGGACTGTTCTCCTACGACACCCCGACCCGTAACACGGCGCTTCCGGACGACGTACGGGCGAGCGTCCCGGACGCGACGACCAGCGCGGCGTCCCGGCGTACCGCCGACAAGACGGCGTCCGCCGCGCCGACGACCGTGCCGGCGCCCGCGACGTCGAGCGCCTCCCCGTCGGCGACGCCCTCGACGCCGAGCGCGTCGGCGACGCCGAGTGACTCGAAGTCCCCGGCCGTCACCCCGTCGACGGTCACGGCGACCGGCACGATCCGTGAGACCGACGCCGGCACCCAGTCGGCCGCGCCGGTGCTGCGCCGCGGGGACAGCGGCCCCGAGGTCGTCGAGCTCGAACTGCGGCTCACCCAGCTCGGCCTCTACACGAAGAAGGCGCAGGGCCACTACAACGAGGGCGTCGAGGACGCGGTGACCCGCTACCAGCAGGCCCGGGGCATCACCCAGGACGAGCCGGGCGTGTACGGCGCGACCACGCGGGCCCGCCTGGAGTCGGAGACACGGGAACCCTGAGCCTCCAGGGCGCCCGAACAAGGCGCGCAGCCAAGGCTCCGCCGCCGGTCACCCCACGTACAAACCGTCACCCGGCGTACGAGCCGTCACCCAAACGCAAGCCGTCACCCGGCGTACGAGCCGTCACCCAAACGCAAGCCGTCACCCCACGCCCAAGCCGTCACCCAAACGCAAGCCGTCACCCCACGCCCAAGCCGTCACCCAAACGCAAGCCGTCACCCCACGTACAACCGGACCCCGCCCCCGACCTTCTCCACCCGCACCTGGCGCAGATCCCGCACCACCACGTCCGGCTCGTGGAAGTCGGCCCGCGGCCCCACTCCCACGACCCGCATCCCGGCGGCACGCCCGGCCTGGATGCCGGCCGCGGAGTCCTCGAAGACGATGCAGTCCTCCGGCTCGACGCCCAGTTCCGCCGCGCCCTTGAGGAAGCCCTCGGGATCGGGCTTGCTGGCGCCGACGCACTCGGCGGTGACGCGCACGTCGGGCAGGTCGAGCCCGGCCGCGGCCATCCGCGCCGTGGACAGGGCGACGTCCGCCGAGGTCACCAGGGCGTGCGGCACCCCGCGCAGGGAGGCGAGGAACTCGGGGGCGCCGGGGATGGCGACGACGCCGTCGGTGTCGGCGGTCTCCTCGGCGAGCATGCGGGCGTTGTCCGCATGGTTCTGCTCCATGGGGCGGTCGGGCAGCAGGAGCGCCATGGAGGCGTAGCCCTGCCGGCCGTGCACCACCTTCATGACCTCGTCCCCGTCCAGCCCGTGCCGGTCGGCCCAGCGGCGCCAGACGCGTTCGACGACGGCGTCCGAGTTGACGAGGGTGCCGTCCATGTCGAGCAGGAGGGCGCGGGCGGTGAGGACGGTGGGCACGGTGGTGACCGTCATCGGCAGCTCCAGGGCGCGAAGGGCAGACGGGGCGACGGGGGCGCGGGCAGCTCCCGGCGGGGACAAGGCGGCCCCGCCCGCCGGTCAGGGAAAACGGGCGGGAGCCACTTTGTTTCTCTACGGTACAAAAGACGGGCCGTATCCGCCACCGGTCCCGGCGACAGTTCACTCACCGTTCAGCTCAGCCGCTCACGGCCTCCCACAGGCTCCACACCCCGAGCCCCAGCATCAGCAGCGCCGCGACCTTGGTGATGAGGGCCAGCGGAACCCGCTTCATCAGCGCCTTTCCGCCGACGATGCCGAGCCCGGCCACCGCCCACAGCGCCAGCACGGCACCGAGGCCCACGGAGAGCGGGTCGTCGTAGCGGGCCGCGAGGTTCGCGGTCATGATCTGCGTGAGGTCGCCGAACTCGGCGACGAGGATGAGCATGAACCCGGCGCCCGCGACCTTCCAGAAGGACTGGTTCTCCGGCTTGCGGATCTCCTCCTCGTCCTCGTCCCGCTTCAACAGCAGCACCGCCGCGCCGGCCAGGAACAGCACGCCGGTGAGGGCGTGCACGATGCGCTGCGGGAGCAGGGTCAGGACGCTGCCGGCCGCCACGGCGAGCGCGACATGCAGCGCGAAGGCGGCGGCGACGCCCGCGAAGACGTACGAGGCGCGGTAGCGCGTGCCGAGGACGAGGCCGGCGAGGGCGGTCTTGTCCGGGAGCTCGGCGAGGAAGACGACGCCGAAGACGAGCGCCGTGACGGTGATGCTGATCAAGGGTCCTCAATCGGTCGGGCTGCCCCACCGAGAGCTCGCTGCTTGCGATGACGACACCTCGGCACGGCAGCACACTGGGCGCCCGCGCCGGTGGGCACGGGCGTGCACTGCTTGCCGAAGGTCTCGCTGGCGGGGTCCACGAGGGACCCGCCTCCGGGCGCCGGCTCAGACGAGCTGAGCAGTATGTCGACGGTCCGGCGAAGAGCTACTCCCCTTCTGCGCCGTCCATGGTACGTGACGCCCACACCGGTCCGGCACGGACGAAAGTCCCGCCCCCGGTCTGGACTTGACATGGTCACGTCACTAACTTCTTACCGTCCGCACACCTCCCCGCAACGAGGCGTCGCGAGCATTCCCTCGCTCACCCTCCAACGCCCCCACACCCCAAGGGAGTTCGCATGCCGAAGTTCTACGCGCGTCGACGGCTCAGCATACTCGCGGCGCTCACCGGACTCATAGGTTCGGTCGCGCTCTTCAACGGCCCCACCGCCTCCGCCGCCCTCCCCACCCCGGTCAGCGCCGCCACCGCCCGCACCTACCTCGCCTCCCTCACGGTCGCGACCGAGGACCGCACCGGCTACGACCGCGACCTGTTCCCGACCTGGATCACGATCTCCGGCACCTGCAACACCCGCGAGTACGTCATCAAGCGCGACGGCACGAGCGTCACCGTGAACTCCGCCTGCACCGCCACCAGCGGCAGCTGGTACTCGCAGTACGACGGCGTCACCACGACCGACCCCAGCACCTTCGACATCGACCACGTCGTGCCGCTCGCCGAGGCGTGGGACTCCGGCGCCGACGCGTGGACCACCGCCCAGCGCCAGGCCTTCGCCAACGACGTCACCCGGCCCCAGCTGATCGCCGTCTCCGCCAGCTCCAACCGCTCCAAGGGCGACGACGACCCGGCCGAGTGGGTGCCCACGCGGTCGGCCTACGTCTGCACCTACGTGCGCGCCTGGGTGCAGGTGAAGTACTACTACGACCTCTCGGTCGACTCGGCGGAGAAGTCGGCACTGCAGAGCTACCTCGCGAACTGCTGACCGGCTCACTGCCGACCTGCCGACTGCTGATCGTTACGTCAGGGACCTCCCCGCTCACCTCCGTCGTTCCGTACCGTACGGGGCGACGGAGGAGGCGATCACCGTGGCCGAGCTGCGCCTGGGACCCCTGTTGAGGTATGCCGACGGTTCGTCCGCGACCGTGTGGGTCGAGTCGAGCCGCCCCTCCGTCGCCGAGGTGCGGTGCGCGGACGGCGCGCACGGCGCGGCGCGCACCTTCCAAGTCGCCGGTCACCACTACGCGTTGGTGCCGGTCGACGGCCTCACGCCGGGGACGGCGACCCCGTACGAGGTCCTGCTGGACGGCGTCCGCGTGTGGCCGCTGCCCGACTCCCGTTTCCCGCCCTCCGTCATCCGCGTCCCGGCGCCCGGCGACGCGGTCCGCGTCACCTTCGGCTCCTGCCGCTGGGCCGCGCCGCCCACCGACGAGCAGGACCCGGTCGGCCCCGACGCCCTGGACACCCTGGCGGCCCGCGTCGCCACCGCCCCGGACGGCGAACGCCCGGACGTCCTGCTGCTGTTGGGCGACCAGGTGTACGCCGACGAGACCTCCGACGCCACCCGCCGCTGGCTGGCCGCGCGGCGCGACCTGCGGGACCCGCCGGGCAGCCAGGTCGCGGACTACGAGGAGTACACGCGCCTGTACTACGAGTCCTGGCTCGACCCGGAGGTGCGCTGGCTGCTGTCCACCGTGCCCAGCTGCATGATCTTCGACGATCACGACGTCATCGACGACTGGAACACCTCCGCCGCCTGGCTGGAGGACGTGCGGGCCACGCCGTGGTGGCGGGAGCGGCTGCTGAGCGGACTGATGTCGTACTGGGTCCACCAGCACCTCGGCAACCTCTCACCGGCCGAGCTGGCCGCCGACCCGCTGTACGCGGCGGTCCGCCGGCTCCCCGACGGCACCGACGAGCTGCGCGCCTTCGCCGTCAAGGCCGACACCGATCCGGCCTCGGTGCGCTGGAGTTACCGCCGCGACTTCGGCCGCGTGCGGCTGCTGATGGTGGACACGCGGGCGGCGCGGGTGCTGGACGAGGAGAACCGGGCGATGCTCGATGCCGGCGAGAGCGAGTGGCTGCGCGAACAGGCCCTGCGGGAGCGGGAGTCGTACGACCATCTCCTCGTCGGCACCTCCCTGCCCTGGCTGCTGCCGCACCTGGTGCACGACGCCGAGACCTGGAACGCGGCCCTGTGCCGGGGTGAACGCGGGGCGCGCTGGGCGCGGTTCGGTGAGGATCTGCGGCGGCGCGCCGACCTGGAGCACTGGGCCGCGTTCCCGGCCTCCTTCGCGGGGCTGGCCCGGCTGATCGCCGAGGTGGGCACGGGGCCTTCGGCGCCGGCGAGCGTCCTGGTGCTGTCGGGGGACGTGCACCACGCGTACGTGGCCGAGCCGAGCTGGACCGAGGGGGAGCCGGACGCGCGGGTGCTGCAACTGACCTGCTCGCCGGTCCACAACTCCATCCCCCTGTCGATCCGCCTCGGCTTCCGCTTCGGCTGGAGCGCCGTCGCCCGCGCCCTGGGCCGCCGGTTCGCGTGGCACACGCGCAGCCCGCGCCCGCCGGTCAAGTGGCGCAAGACGGGGGGACCTTGGTTCGGCAACCAGCTCATGACGCTCACCCTGAAGGGCCGTTCGGCCCGGCTCCGGCTGGAACAGGCCCGGGCGGACGGGACGCTGAGGACCGTGCAGGAGTCGGCGCTGACGCCGGCGGACGCCGTCTGACCTCGGACGCCGGGGCCGGGGCCGGGACCGGGGCCGGGGCGGGGTGCCGGGTCGGGGGTGCCGGGTCAACCGGGTGAAGTTGCCGTGCGGGCCGCATGCGCCCCCCGTGAATCTCCTGTCACACCTCGGGCGTACGCTGTATGGCTGTTCATGGCCGCCCTGCCGCTCCCCCGCGCGTCGCGGCACGGTCCGGCCCACGGGGGAGTTTCGGGGAGTACGCGGTGCTGGAGAGTGTGGGGGCGCTGACAGGCAGCCCCTGGATCTACGCCATGGTGGCGCTGTCGGTCCTGCTGGACGTGTTCCTGCCGGTCCTGCCCAGCGGCGTGCTGGTGATCACGGCCGCCACGGCCGCGGCCGCGGGCTCGGCGACCGGCGAGGTGCCGCACGCCGTCCCCGACATCCTGGAGCTGACGCTGTGCGCGGCCACCGCCTCCGTCCTCGGTGACCTGGTGGCCTACCGGCTGGCCTGGCGGGGCGGCGAGCGCCTGGAGAGCGCGATCGCCCGCTCCCGCCGGCTGACCAGCGCGCAGGAACGTCTCGGCGCGGCGCTGGCCCGCGGCGGCGGCGCCCTGGTCATCCTCGCCCGCTTCGCCCCGGCCGGCCGCTCGGTCGTCTCCCTCGGCGCGGGCGCCGCGCACCGCCGCGCCCGCGACTTCCTGCCCTGGTCCGCCCTGGCGGGCCTGACCTGGGCCGCGTACAGCGTCGCCCTCGGCTACTTCGGCGGCCAGTGGCTGGGCACGACCTGGCTGGCGACCGCGGTGTCGCTGCTGGCGCTGTTCGGGGCGGGCGCGGGGGCGGCGTACGTGATGCGGCGGCCGGGCAAGGCACCGGCGTCCTGAGCGCCGGCCCGGCGTCGTCCCCCGCCCTCAGGCGCTCGTCTTCTGTCCCCTGATCTCCAGACCGTCGAGCAGTTCCGCCGTGGCCTCGGCGATGGCGGCGACGGCCCGGTCGAACACCTCCCGGTTGTGGGCGGCGGGTGCCCGGAAGCCGGACACCTTCCGCACGTACTGCAGGGCGGCGGCCCTGATCTCGTCCTCGGTCGCCTCTTCGGGCAACGCGGGCGGGCGCAGTGTCTTGATGCTCCGGCACATGAGACCAGTCTCACGCATCTCCCCGGCGCCTGGCATGATCCGGTTGCAGGCGGCCACCAGTGCGGGGCCGACCGACGAAGGGATGCCGTACATCATGGCGAACGACGAACTCACCGTGGCCGTCCTGGGTCCGGGCGGCATAGGCGGACTGCTCGCCGGGCTGCTCTCCCGGTCCGGCCACCGCGTGATCTGCCTGGCCGGCGAGGACACGGCCGCAACCCTGCGCAAGGACGGGGTACGCGTGCGCAGCGGTCTCTACGGCGACTTCACCGCCCGCGTCGAGGCCGACACCGTCCTGCGCGAGCGGGTCGACGCCTGCCTGGTCGCCGTCAAGCACACGACGCTCGACGCGGCACTCGACCGCGTGCCGCCGCGGGCGCTGGGCGACGCCCTCCTCGTGCCGTTCCTCAACGGCGTCGAACACCCCGCCCTCCTGCGCGCCCGCTACCGTCCCGACCTCGTCGCCCCGGCCGTCATCCGCGTCGAGTCCACCCGCGTCGCGCCGGGCGTGATCGAGCACGGCAGCCCCTTCGCCGAGGTCGACCTGGCCGGCGACCCCGTGGACCGCGCCCGCCTGGACGCCCTGGCGGGTGCCCTGGACGCCGCCGGTCCGACGACCCGCGTCCTGGCCGACGAGACGGCGGCGCTGTGGGCCAAGATGGCGTTCCTGGCGCCGTTCGCCCTGCTCACCACGCGGTACGGGCTGCCGCTGGGCGACGTGCGCACCCGGCACCGCGCGGAGCTGACGGCCCTGGTGGCGGAGACGGCCGCGGTCAGCCGCGCGTGCGGCGCACCGGCGGACCCGGCCCAGGCGCTGGCACGCTACGACGCCTTCCCGCCGCAGACCAAGTCGTCCATGCAGCGCGACGCGGAGGCCGGCCGGCCGCTCGAACTGGACACGATCGGGGGCGCGTTGCTGCGCGCGGCCGAGCGGCACGGGGTGGCGGTGCCGGTGACGGCCCAGGTGGTCGGGCAGGTGAGGACGGCCTCGGGGGGCTCTACGCCGTGAGCTCGTCCGCCGGCGCCTCCAGATCCACCCTCCAGTCGTTCGACGTGATCCAGTGGCCCTTGGGGTACTCGAAGTCGGCCGTGCCGAGGAGGGTGAACCCGGCCCGGCGGCAGACCGCGCTGGACGCCGCGTGGTCGACGCTCGGGAAGGCGTGCAGGTACCGGTGACCGCCGTAGGCCCGCGCCGCCCGTATGACCGCGCGGGCCGCCTCCGCCGCCAGCCCGCGCCCCTGGTACTCGGGCAGCACCCCCCAGCCGGTCTCCCAGACCGTCTCCCCCCGCCACTCCCGCTCCCAGAACCCGATGGAGCCGACGGTCTCCCCGCTCACCCCGGTCTCCGCAACCACCCCGCTGTCCCCGCTCGCCCCGGCGTCCGCGCCCTCCCCGCCTCCCGCGAGCGCGACCCGGTACATGCACCCCGGCTCCAGCGCCAGGTAGCGCCGGTGCCGGGACGCGAGCTTCTCCTCGCTCTCGGGTCCGCCCAGATGCGCGGTCATCTCAGGGCTGTTGGTCCTCCGCAGCAGCCACGAGTCCCCCTCCGCCCAGGGCACCAGCAGCACCCGCTCGCCCTTCGCCGCGCCTGTCCCGGCGCTCTTCTCCCCGTCCGTGCTCCTCATGCTCCTCAGAGTAGGGGGAGGGTCTGACAACGCCCCCGGCGCTCGCGGCGAGCGGGGCGAGGACGTAGCCGAGGGACAGGCGACGGGGCCTCATAAGACGCGTCCGCGACTCCACCGCCGCTTCGTTTGCGACCCGTCCGCGGCTCGTTCGGCTAATCTAGGTAGACCGACCTACCTAATCTGGATGCCCGAATGAGCGACACCGCCGAGAACGCGACCGAGACGACCGAGACGGCCGAGACGACGCCCAAGGGGCGGCGGCGCCCCGCCCGCGAGCGCCTGCTCGCCGCCGCGGCCCGCCGTTTCTACGCCGACGGCGTCGCCGCGACCGGCATCGACACGATCACCGCCGACGCCGGCGTGGCGAAGATGAGCCTCTACAACAACTTCTCCTCCAAGGCCGACCTGGTCCGCGCCTACCTGTACGCCCGGCACGAGGAGTGGCTCGGTCTGTACCGTGCACGGCTGGAGCGGGCCACGGGTCCGCGCGAGGGCGTTCTGGCGGTCTTCGACGCGTACGCCGACCACGCGGCCTTCGCCTACGAGCACGGGTTCCGCGGCTGCGGCCTGCTCAACGCCGCCGCCGAACTGCCGGCCGGCGACGAGGGCCGGGCCGTCGTCCGCGCACACAAGGAAGAGGTCGAGCGCCTGCTCGCCGGACAACTGGAGCGGTTGCTGCCCACCCGCCCCGCCGAAGTCCCCGCGCTCGCCGAGCACTTGTCCTTCCTGCTGGAGGGCGCGATGGCCCGAGCCGGCCTGGAAGGCGACGGCGAACGCCTCCTCCACGCCCGTTCCCTCGCGGCGGCCCTGCTGGACCGCCTGTGACGGGCGCGGGGCGGGGCCGGCGGGCCGGGACGGGGGCGCTGTGCGTGCTGGCGGCCTCGGTGCTGTGGGGGACGACGGGCACGGCCGCCACCTTCGCGCCGGCGGTGGGCCCGCTCGCCATCGGCGCCGTGGCCATGGGCGTCGGCGGACTCCTCCAAGCCCTCGCCGCGACCCGGCAGATCACCCGCAACACCGCCCGGCTGCGCGACCGGCGCGGCACGGTGCTCCTCGGCGCCGCCTCCGTGGCGGTCTACCCCCTGGCGTTCTACACGTCCATGCACCTGGCCGGCGTCGCCACGGGCACCGTCGTCTCGCTCGGCACCGCTCCCCTGGCCTCGACGCTCATCGAACGCGTCCTGGACGGCCACCGGCTCACCCGCCGCTGGATGCTCGCCGCCTCCCTCGGCCTGCTCGGCACGGTCCTGCTGTGCCTGGCCCAGGCCGCGCACGCCTCGGACGACACGGAGCGGGCGTCGACCGCCACCACACTCCTGGGCGTCGGCCTGGGCCTGGTCGCCGCCACGACCTACGCCCTCTACTCCTGGGCCGCGCACCGGCTCATCACCCGCGGCATCCCCTCGCGCGCGGCGATGGGCGCGGTGTTCGGGCTCGGCGGGCTGCTGCTCGTCCCGGTCCTGCTGACGACCGGCGCCCCGCTGGCCGGCTCCTGGTCGAACGCGGCCGTCGGCGCGTACATGGCGCTGGTCCCCATGTTCGCCGGGTACGTCCTGTTCGGCTGGGGTCTCGCCCACGTGCCCGCCAGCACCGCCACCACGCTCTCGCTGCTGGAACCGGCGGTGGCGGCCGTCCTCGCCGTCGCGGTGGTCGGCGAGCGCCTGTCCGCCGTCGGCTGGACCGGCGTCGCACTCATCCTGGTCTGCCTCACCGTCCTCACGGCTCCCGCGTCCGGGCGGCGCCGACCCGTTCGCGTGAACCCCTCGAAGACACTCGCATCCCAAAATCGAACAGGCGTATCATTGCGTCGTGGCAACGACCTATGACTTTCCGAGTGACCTCCTCGCCGGTCAGGAGGAGCTGCATCAGGTCCGGGCCGAGCTGTCGGCCCTGCTCAAACGGCTTCCCTGGTCGGTCGAGCCGCTGGACGGGTTCAGCGACGAGGGCGGTTGGCGCAAGGTGGAACGCCCCGCCTCACCCGGCTGGACACCCGACGAACAGGCCGAGGTCGAGAAGCTCCGCCGACGCGAACACGAACTCGCCGTCTTCGTCACCACCCACCGCTTCTGGACGGACGTCACAGGCGCCGACCGCGTGGACGCCCGCATGAAGCTCAAGCACGCACACGAGGACTGACAACGACGAGGACCCCGGCCACCAATGGCCGGGGTCCTCGTCTCAGGTTCTCTTCCGGTGGGCGCGGACGGTTTCGAACCGCCGACATCCTGCTTGTAAGGCAGGCGCTCTACCACTGAGCTACGCACCCGGGACAGGTCGACAGACTACATTGCCCGGGGCGCTCTCCTGCAAACCCGTATCAGGGGCCGGGCAGGAGGCAGCCGCATTCCTGTGGACCGAGCGGAGGTGCGTCCCGTCTGCAGGATGCATGCTCGGCCGCGTGCCCCGAGTGGTCTTGGGCACGCTGGTCGCCCGCTTTCGCTCCGCTTCCGGCGCACACGGATCGCGTCCGTGGTCCGGGCAAGCGGGGGCGGGGTCCCTCACGCCCGTGAGCGTCCGGTCCGGCCTGGTCGGTCCGATGCCCCTCAGGCGAACTCGGGGGTTATCCCCACCCTTGATCCGGGAGTCCCCCGGATGCCCCTGGAGCGTCGGTGTTCCTACCGTCGACTGTGGGTTCGTGGTCCGGTTCAGGGGGAGATCTTCATGGTCAGTCGCAGTAACGTCGCCCGGGTGGTGCTCGGGGTCGTCGCCGTCGCGCTCGTCGGCGGTACCAGTGCCTGTGGGGCGTCCGCGGGGGACGACAAGGATCCCGATCACCGGGCGTTCGCGTTGCAGGGGCGGACGCTCACCGTCGACTCCGACGACTCCGCGCTGGAGATCGTCGCCGCTGACGGGAACCAGGCCGGGCGGGTGGAGGTGACCCGGTGGTTCCAGGGGACCGTCGCCATCGGGGCCGATCCGAAGGTGAGCTGGTCGATGAAGAACGACCGGCTGAAGCTGCGGATGCGCTGCTCCGGTGTGGTCGCCGACTGCGCGGCCAGGCACCGCATCGAGGTGCCGCGCGGGATCACCGTGAAGGTCGAGGACGGCGACGGGAGTGTGCGGGCGCGGGGGTTCGAGGACGCGCTGAGCATTCGTACGGCCGACGGGTCCGTGCGCGTCACCGACTCCTCCGGCCCGCTGGACGTCCGTACCGGCGACGGAAGCGTGCGTGCCGAGGTGTCCTCGCGGCGGGTGCGCGCCGAGACCGCGGACGGGTCGGTACGGCTGGAACTCGGCGCCGTACCGGATCTCGTGGACTCCCGCAGCCGCGACGGCTCCGTCACCCTCACCCTGCCCCGGGCCGCCTACCGGGTGAGCACCCGCACCGGCGACGGATCGGTCTCCGTGTCCGTGCCCGCGGACCGCGCCAGCGCGCACGTGGTCTCCGCCCGCACCGCCGACGGCGGGATCACTCTGCGCACGGCGAACTGACCGGCCCGTGTGTTCGTCCTCTACGGGTGGGAGAATGAAATCCGGTACCCGCCTGGACGGATGAACAGCACGGGAGAGGGATGTGACGGCGACACGATCGCAGCCGTACTCGCCGTCGGTGCCGCGCGCACCCCGCCAGGCGTTCGCGGACGCTCTCACTCTGGTCGCGCTGCCCGTGCTGGCCGCGCTGGCGCTGCCCGCCGCGTTCGCGGGCGGCGGCACCCGGCGCTGGTTCGGCGGGCGGGCCGAGAGCCAGCGGGCCCAGGCGCAGGCCGCGAAGGACGATGCGGCGGCCGCGTTCTACGAGCTGGACACCGCCCAGCGGGATCTGCGGATCTCGATCGAGACGATCATGGCGGTGGACGACTCGCCCGCCGCCCGGCGTGTCGCCGCCGACTTCGAGGCGCTGGGCCGGCGCGTGGACGAGGCCAGCCGCGCCTACATCGAGGCCGTCGACGCCCATGACCTCGACCGCGACGACCTGGAGGCGTCGGTCGCGGCCCACGCGCGCACGGAGCTGACCCGGGCCAAGGACGAGCTGGCGAACGTCAAGCGGGAACTGGACCGTTTCGGCGAGGGTCTCGGGCCGCTGCTGGGCAAGGCGGAGACGCAGCTGGCGCGGGTGGCGCCGGCCGTGGAGCGGGCCCGGCAGGGGCTGCTGGCCGCGTCGAACGCCCTGGACGCGGTGCGGGGTTCGGGGCTGAAGGCGGACGATCTCGCGGCGCGTCTCGCCGCCCTCTCCCCCGACCTGACCAGGTTGAACCAGGGCGCCGGGCAGCACGGGGTGCCGGAGACGCTGGAGCGGGCCGAGCGGGTGGCGCGGGAGGCCGCGGCGATCAGGGCGGAGGCCGAGCGGCTGCCGGAGCGGGCCGCGGAGATCGACCACCGGCTGGTGTCACTGCGGACGCGCGCGCAGGCGCTGACGACCCGGGCCGGGCAGGTCGAGCCGGTGCTGAGCGAGCTGCGCCGGCGTTTCACGGCCGCCTGCTGGCAGGACCTGCAACAGGTGCCGGAGCACGCCGTCGAGAACGTACGGCAGGCCGAGCTGAAGCTGAAGGAGGCGCAGGCGGCCCGCGACGCGCAGCGCTGGCCGGACGCGACGGCGCTGCTGTCGACGGTGCGGGCGCTGCTGAACACGACCGACGAGTCGGTGTCGGCGGCCCGGGACCGGCTGGAGCGGCTGAACGCCGTGCAGAAGGACCCGCAGCAGGAGATCGACCGGACGCGGTTCGCGATCCGGGACGCGCAGCGTCTGGCGATGGCGGGCCGGACGACGCCCGATCCGCGTCATGCGCGTCCGCTGGACGACTCGGTGGCACGACTGGACCGGGCGATCGCCGGCCTGGAGGGCCGCCACCCCGACTACTGGCACTTCCTCACGGAGACGGAGGCGGTGCGGCAGACGGTGGCGCGAGTGGTCGCGCAGATCCGGGAGGAGCGGGGCGCGACCACGCCCTGAGGGCCGCTAGCTGCGGTAGGCGTAGTACGCCGCGTTCGGGTACGACGCGATCAGGCTGGACAGCGACCGCCGGTAGGTGTCGGTGTCGTGGTACGTCAGATAGGGCACCCCGCTGGAACTGCGGTAGGTGGTCATCATGGAGTGGTCCTTCGAGCCGTCCTTGTCGAAGTCCATCTGCAGCACGTCGCCGATGTCCATCTGGTAGGCGTTGGCCAGCGCGGTCGTCCGCTTGGCCGTCTGGGTGAACCAGGACCACTCGTTGACGCCGATCCAGGTGTCGGAGTCGGAGGACGAACCGGACCACCACGTCCCGTAGTCCTCGCCGGAGGTGGTGACCTGCTTCCAGCCGCCGGCGTAGAGGGACTGGCTGAGGAAGTTGGTGCAGTCGCCGCCGGCGCTGTTGTAGCGGCGGTAGGCGGTGTTGTAGGTCTTCCAGTACTTCTCGGCGTAGGCGGCCATGGCCGTGTAGTCGTACGTCGTCCCGCTGCCGAGGTTCTTGGGGGCGGCCGGGGCGGGGTAGGTGGTGGCCGACTTCGGGGCGTCGATGACGGCGCCGGGCCGTACGGCGGTGGCGGGCGCCGGTTCGTTGACGGGGCGCGGGCCCTTGTCGGTGAGGCGTTCGCGGGTGAGCTGCCAGGTGCCGTCCGGGCCGGCGGTGAAGGTGAGTTCGTGGTGGGCGGTGAAGCCCGTGGTGGGGGGTTCGTCGCCGCGTATCCTCGCGTACGTCAGCGTGGTGTGCTCGGTGACGCGGACGGTGGCCGTGCGGCCGCGCAGCCGGGTGCTGTCGACGGTGACCTGGGTGTCGGCGTCGGTGTAGGCCTCGCCGAGCGCGGCGAGCCGGTCGCGGGTGCCGTGCAGGGCGCTCACGGTGGAGGTCTCGTACTTGGCCTGGGCGGCGGCCAGTTGGATGCCGCCGGTGGCCTTGAGCGCCGTACGGGCGACCGCGGATCCGTCGACGAGGGCGGCCGTGCGGTCGGTGAGCACGGCGTCGGCGATCCGCCCGAAGGCGGCGGTCGGGGCGGGCGCGGTGGCCGCGTGGGCAGCGGGCAGCGGGAGCAGGGCGGCGGCGGACAGGGACAGCGCGGCGACGGCCGTGCAACGGGCTCTGCGCGTGCCGGTGTTGCTGGGTCTCACGGGGTGTTCTCCTTGCGGTGGGGGGTGGTTCACTTCACGACCGTCGACCAGTCGGCAGGCGACTGCGCGGGGTCCAGGCTGCGCAGCCGCTCCAGGGTCTCCGGCTTCTGCACGTCCAGCCAGTCGGCCAGTTCCTTGAAGGACACGCACTTGACGTCCTTCTTGGTGCAGACGTTCTCGATGACCTGGTCGACGGCCTTCATGTAGATGCCGCCGTTCCAGTCCTCGAAGTGGTTGCCGATGAACAGCGGGGCGCGGCTGCCGTAGTAGACCCGGTTGAAGCCGTTCATGTAGGAGGCCACGGTCTGCTGTTCCCATTGCGGGTAGTCGGCGGGGTTGCCGTCGGTCTCGCCGTCGGACTGGTTGTAGAGGAAGTTGAAGTCCATCGACAGGCCCTGGTAGTCGGCGTCGGCGTACGGCAGCAGTTGCAGGGGGAAGTCCCAGACGCCGTTCTTCTTGGCGGGCCAGATCTGGAAGCCGCCGGGCGAGGAGGCGTCGTAGCGCCAGCCGTAGTCCTTGGCGACCTTGAGCAGGTTCTTCTGGCCTTCCAGGCAGGGGGCGCGGCCGCCGACGACCTCCTTCTTGAAGTCGAAGGGCAGGGCGGGGATGTCGGTGAAGCCGGTGTTGGTCTTCCAGTTCTCCACGAGGGAGTAGAACTGGTCGATCTCCTGCTTCCAGTCGTCGGCGCTCCAGTACTTGCCGCTGGTCTTGGTGTCGCAGAAGTGGCCGTTGAAGTGGGTGCCGATCTCGTCGCCGTCTTCGTAGGCCAGTCGCAGCTGCTCCAGGGTGGTGCGGATGTGCTCGTCGGTGGGGTAGTCGATGGCGGCGGAGCCGGGCGGGTTCCGCGGCGGGTGGTAGAGGGTCTTCTTGCTCTTGGGCAGGAGGTAGATGCCGGTGAGGAAGAAGGTCATGTGGGCGTCGTACTTCTTCGCCAGCTCGCGGTAGTGGGAGAAGAGGTGGTCGCTGCCCTCCAGTGCGCCGTCCCAGGAGAAGACGACGAACTGGGGTGGCTTCTCGCCGGGTTTGAGCGGCTCGGCCTTCAACTGCTCGGGCTGGGGGCCGGTGTAGGAGGTGGAGCCGTCGCCGAGGACCTTGGTCCTGCCGTCCCAGGCGGGTTCCCTGCTCGCCTTGGGGGTGGCGCCGGAGCGGCCGGTGGCGGAGGCGGCGGGCGCGGTGTGGTCGGGGCGGGTCAGGACGAGGAAGCCCGCGACGACGGAGGCCACCACCAGTAAGGCGGTCAGGGTCCGGACCTCCGGGCGGGCGGGGCGGCGGTCGGCGCCTGTCTTGCGGCGCCGGCCGGTGGGCGACTTCGTTCGGAGCATGCGGGTGCTCATTCTGCGAGGGGGGTGGGGGGTGTGCGGGGCCCCGGGGTCAGTCGAGGCCCGTGGCGTGCGCCCAGACGGCGTACGGGACGTCGTCGGCGGAGGTGCCGGCGATGCCCTTGAGCGGTAACGGCTCCAGGGACTTGGCCAGGTCCATGCGGTAGACGACGACGGCCGTCGACACGGACGCGGCGGTGCCGACGTACCAGGCGGCGGTGTCGTCGGCCGTGGTGCCGGACTTGCCGGCCGCGGACGGGGCGGAGAGGCCGGGGTGGGCGGTGTCGAGGGCGTCGGTGAGTGCCTGGGAGACCTCCTCGGCGACCCGGGCGCCGACCGCCCGGTGCGCGCTGGGGGTGGCCAGCGCGACCTTGCTGCCGTTGCGGGTGATCCGGCGCACCGAGTACGGCTCGGTGTGTCTGCCGCCGGCGGCGAAGGTGGCGTAGCCGCCGGCCATGCGGATGGCGCTGGGGGTGGAGCTGCCCAGGGAGAGGGCGGGCACCTGGGCGCCCATGCTGGAGGCGAGCAGTCCGCATGCCTCGGCCGTCTCGCGCACCTTGTCCAGGCCGGTGTCCATGCCGAGTTGCATGAACGGCGTGTTCACGGACAGGGCGAGGGCTCTGCCGAGGCTGATGGGGCCGTAGGACCTCCCGCCCTCGTTGTGGGTGACGATCTGCTTGCCGCTGCGGTCGAAGTACAGGCCCTCGGGGGTGGTGACGGCGAGGCCGTCGTCGCCGTCGTAGACGGTCTGGGGGGTGACCTGGGTGGTGGGTCCGCCGCGGGTCTTGGTGACGCCGTGTTCCAGGGCGGCCGCGTAGACGAACGGCAGGAAGGCCGAACCGGCCTGCACGGTGGCCGCGTTGGACTCGTTGTAGCCCTGCGTACGGTGGTCGGGGCCGCCGTAGACGGCGAGGATCCGTCCGTCGGTGGCGACGGAGGCGGCGCCGTAGTGCACGGTGCGCGCGGCCTTCGCGTCGTCCTTCTTCGCCTGCTTGCGGGCTTTCGTGACGGCGTCGGTGAGCGCGGTCTCCTTCTCGCGGTCGAAGGTCGTGTAGACCTGGTAGCCGCCGAGGTCGAACTGCTTGTCGGAGATGTGCGCGGCCTTCTTGGCGTACTGCTGGGCGAGTTCGACCAGGTAGTCGCTCTGCTTGCCGGTGTCGTAGACCCGGGCGGTCTTGAGCGGTTCGGGGAACTTCGTGTACGTGGCGCGCTCGGCCGGCGACAACTTGCCGATCTTGACCATGCGGTCGAGGATCCAGGACCAGCGTTCCACCGCGCGCTGGTGGTTGGCCTTGGAGAGGGTGGGGTCGTACAGTCCGGCGCCCTTCAGCAGGGAGGCGAGGAAGGCGGCCTGACTGACGTTCAGGTGGGTGACGTCCTTGCCGTAGTAGGCCTGGGCGGCGCGCTGGATGCCGTAGGTGCCGCGGCCGAACCAGCTGGTGTTGAGGTATCCCTCGAGGATCTTGTCCTTGCTCATCCGGTTGTCGAGCTTGAGGGCGATCATCGCCTCGGTGAACTTGCGGCTGACGGTCTGGTTCTGCGTCAGGTAGACGTTCTTGACGTACTGCTGGGTGATGGTCGAGCCGCCCTCGGTGTCCCCTTCGCCGACCGTGCGCCACAGCGCGCGGGTCAGGCCCTTGAAGGAGATGCCGGGGTCGGAGTAGAAGCTCTCGTTCTCGGCCGCGAGCACGGCCCACCGCACGTCCTGGGGTATGTCCTTCAGCGGCATCTCCTGCCGCTGCACCCAGCCGGTGCGGGCCATGGGGGTGCCGTCGGACCAGTAGAAGACGTTGTCCTGCTGGGTGGCGTACGCGTTGAGGTTGCGCGGTATGTCGGTGGCGGCGTAGGCGACGACCAGGAAGAGGGCGGACAGGCCGACGGCGCCCAGGAGACCGCCGAGCCACTGGCGCCAGGAGGGCAGCCAGCGGCGCCAGCCGGTGCGGCCGGGGCGGGGGTAGGCGGGACGTAAGCGACGCAGCACCGTACGGGCGTGCGGGAACCACTTCCCCCAGGGAGACCGCTTCGGCGCCGCCCGTCGGCGGCGTGGCCGGCGGTGGTCAGTCGCACGGCCGGTTCGCTTGCCGGTCACCGTCGAAAGTTATCAATGATCTTCGCATCATCTCCACACAGGAACCCCACAAGGACGATCACATTCCGCTCAGTTCAGAACATGGCGGGCGTGGGATTTCGGTCACACTTGACGCGAGCGGGCGGCGGTTAACCTGGTGTCATGCCTCGCTACGAGTACCGCTGCCGGACGTGCGGTGACACGTTCGAACTGAGCCGGCCGATGGTCCAGTCCTCCGATCCCGCGACGTGCCCCGCCGGACACGACGACACGGTGAAGCTGCTGTCGACGGTGGCGGTGGGCACTTCCGCGTCGGCGCCCGCACCCGCGCCCAGGGCGGGCGGCGGGGGCGGGTGCTGCGGCGGAGGATGCTGCGGTTAGCGCCTGCTGCGAAAGCACCGTCGTCCGCCCGAAGGGCGTGCCGGGCGTCGCGGGGCAGGCGGGACGTTCGCAGCACACCTAGCCGCGCGTCGCCTTCAGGAACTCGCGCAGGATCCGCTCGCCCGCCAGCACGCCGCGTTCCGGCAGCGCGGTGATCTCCGGGGCCGTCCAGCCCGCGTCCGCCAGCTCGCCGTGGCCCGGGCGCCAGCCCCGGTCCGCCGCGAGCAGGAGGTCGGCGTCGAGCAGGGAGTCGCCCGCGGCCAGCGTCAGTTCGGCGCCCGTGCGCCGGGCGACCTCCCGCATCGCCGCGCTCTTGGTGAGGGGCTTCGGGACGGCGTAGATCTTGCGGCCCTGGAGGGAGACCGTCCAGCCGCGGTTCTCCGCCCACACCGCGAGGTCCTTGACCCACTCCTCCGGCAGCAGCTCGCGTTCCACGACCAGGTAGGCGAACAGGTCCTCGGCGACCCGGTGCTTGCGCACCCACGCCGGGTCGGCCGTGGCCAGCAGGTGCTCGCGGACCTCGTCCAGCGGGGCGCACTCGTCCGCCAGCCGGGCCGTGACCCGCGCGTGCCAGTCCAGGTCGGAGACGCCGTCCACCATGAGGTGGCCGCCGTTGGCGCAGATCGCGTACGTCGGGACCGGGCCCGGCAGGTTGATGCGCAGGTACTGCTTGCGCGTGCGGGTCGTCGTCGGCACGAACACCGCCGCGTCGCCGAGTTCGCCCAGCAGCCCGGCCGCGGTCTCCGTCATGAACGACAGCGGCCTGCCCTCGTGCACCTCCACGCACAGCAGCCGGGGGGCCCGCGCGTCCGGCATGGTCAGCGCGAGGGCCGCCGGGGAGTAGATCAGCGTACGGTCGAGGTCGCTCGCCACCAGCACCGGCATCAGGCGTTCACCGCCCGGCCGTCGGCGCCGGTCGCCCCGCGCGTGTACTTCGGATGGATCAACCCGACGCAGGTGTACGGCAGTTCGGCGACCTCCTCGACCGGAACCCCTCTCTGCTCGGCCAGCAGCCGTACGTGGTCCAGGTCGGCGCCCGCCCCGGCCCGGGCCAGGATCTTCCAGGGCACCCGGCGCAGCAGCACGCGCGTGGTCTCGCCGACGCCCGGCTTGACGAGGTTGACGTCGTGGATGCCGTACTCCTCGCTGATCCGCTCGACGGCGGCCCAGCCCTCCCAGGTCGGCGTGCGGTCCTCGGACAGCAGCTCCTTGGCCCGGGCGTCCACCGCGTCCGCGACCTCCGGGAAGCGGGCGGCGACGGCGTCGAGGAAGTCCAGTGAGACGTCCGCGCCCGCGAGTTCGCGGTAGAACTTGGCGCCGTGGAAGTCGTGGGGCCCGACGAGGTCCGCGCGCAGGACCGTACGGGAGATCAGGCCGGAGACGGTGGAGTTGAGGCAGGCGGAGGGGATGAGGAAGTCCTCACGGGTGCCGTAGGTGCGCACGCAGGAGCCCGGGTCGGCGAGGACCGCGATCTCCGGGTCGAAGCCGGTGATCCCGTCGGACGCCTCGAACTCGGCCAGGGCGTCGGCCAGTTCGCGGGTGATGGCGCCCTTGCCGGTCCAGCCGTCGACGAACACGACGTCGGCGGGGTCGTGGTGGGCGGCCAGCCAGCGCAGGGCGTTGGCGTCGATGCCGCGGCCGCGGACGATGGAGACGGCGTAGTGCGGCAGGTCGAGGCCGTGCCGGAAGCGGGCCCAGCGGCGCATCAGGACGCCGACCGGGGTGCCGGCGCGGGCGAGGGAGACGAGGACGGGCCGGGGCGACCGCTCGGCGAGCACGACCTCGGTGACCGCGCCGACGGCCTGGGCGAGGCGGGCGGCGGTCGTCTCCAGGGCCGCGTGGAACAGCTCCTGGTACTGCTCGCTCGGCTGGTACTCCACCGGCAGCGACTCCGCGTAGTGCGCGCCGCCGCTCTGGATGGCCTCCTCGCGCTCCTCGGTCGGCGCCTCCAGCGTGACGTCCGAGAGGTCCTGAAGCAGCCAGCCGACCTCGTCGGGCGGGTACGAGGAGAAGGCGGGGCCGCGGAGGGGCTCGGGGAGCATGGGGGGCCTTTCGGGAACGTACGACGGCACGACCGCGAGCAGGACGTGCCGGGTGTGGGCGGCGAGCTGGGCCAACAGGCCGTCGGGGGCGTGCAGTTCGGGGGTGTCGGCGGCGGAGTCGACGACGGCGACGACGGCGTCGAAGCCGGCGCCGGCGATGTTGTAGGCGTAGCGCTCGCCGGGGCCGTCGGCGGGGTCGTCGTGCGCGGGGAAGGTGATGCGGCTGCGTATCGCGTAACCGGGGTCGTCCACGGCGAGGACGGGTGAGCGGGTGGTGGTCGAGTAGCGGACCTCGGCCTCGGTGATCTGCTCCAGCTCGCGGGCGAGGCGGAGGGGGGCGTACATCAGCTCCTCGAAGCCGAGGACGTGCACGCGGCGGGCGCCGGCCGGGAGTGCCTCGGCGAGGCGGGCGGCCATGGCGGGCAGGGCGGTTTCCAGGCGGGTGCGGTGGCCCGGCGTGAAGCCGTGGCGACCACCGTCGGGGAGGCCGGGGGGCCAGTGCAGGTCGACGCGGCTGCACGTCTGCCGGGTGCGGTCGTCTGCCGGGTGCAGGTCGGTGGGGGTTGATCGCGCCCACGCGGCGGTCGCCGCAGAGTCGATACAGCCCCGCGCCCCCAGGGGGGCACGGCTGACGTCGGCCTCAGGGGCAACGCCCTGAAGGGGCGCGGGGAACCGCGCGACAGGCCCCCGCGAGCCCGCAGACGACGATGTATCCCCCGCGGCACCCTCCGCCTCGTACCGCGCCACCAGTTCCCGCCCCTTCTCCAGCACCCCCTCCGGCAGCCGTACCGTCCCCGAGGCAGCCGCCACCAGGTCGACCCTGGCGCCTATCTCCCTCGCGAAGTCCTCCAGGCGGCCCGCGTCCCGCGGCGAGCGCATGTCGACCAGGGCCACCACCACGTACCGGCGCCGCGGGTACCTCGCGTGCAGGTCGCGCACGGTGTTGAGCACCGTGTTGCCCGTGGAGAACTCGTCGTCCACCAGGACCAGGGGGCCGTCCCCCGCCAGGAGCCCCGGGTCCGCCGGCAGCAGCAGATGGGACGTCGCGTGGGAGTGGGACTCCTCGAAGCCGCCCGCCGGGGCGACGCCGGGGACCGGGCGGCGGGTGGAGTGCAGGTAGGGGGCGCAGCCGATGCCGTCCGCGACGGAGTGGCCCAGCCCGGTCGCCGTCTCCGCGTACCCGAGGACCACCGCCCTGCCCGCCTCCTCGGCGCCCAGCAGCTCCCGCACCCGGCGGCCGAGGGCGACCCCGTGGCCGTAGACCACGGACGGCGACTGCGGTACGTGCTTGCCGAGCACGTTGGACACGAGCAGGTGGGCCCGCTTGGGGTTGCGCCGCAGGGCCAGCCCCAGCAGCTCGGTCAGGCTGTCGTCGCCCACGAGTTCGACGCCGAGCCGCTCGGCGACCCAGCTGCCGGACCAGACCCGGTTGTTCACTGCGTTGTTCATGCGTCCCTAGTGGTGAAGTGGGCTCAGCCCGGTATTCCGGCGGCGAGCAGGTCCACGAAGCTGACGTCCTCGTTCGCGACGCCGAAGACCTCGGCCCGCAGCATGGTGCGCTCGGCCCAGGCGCGGTGCGGCTTCACCTCGTTCATCTTGTTCGTGTACGCCGACCTCAGCACACCCCCGCCGCCCCGCTCGGGCCGCAGGATGTCCGCGGCGTCGCTGAACTCCTCGTGGCTGACCACGGACAGCGCGTGCACGGGCAGGACGTGGGTGGGATGGATGCAGGTCTTGCCCAGCAGACCGTTGGCGTGGTCCAGGGTGATCTCCCGCAGCAGCCCGTCCATGGCGTGCTCGATCAGTCTCTCGCGGAGTTCGACCGCCTGCCCCTCCAGGAAGGGGCTGGTGCGCAGCAGCGGCTTGAACATGCGCTCCGGCACCCGGAAGTACTCCCACACCGGCCCGGTGACGGTGAACCCGGTGCCGTCCGCGCGGCCGAGCATGTTGACCACGTCGGCGATCACGGAGGCGACGATCTGGACGTCGTACGCCGTCATGTCGGGGGCCCGGCGCAGCCCGTAGGAGGAGCAGAAGTCGGTCACGCCCAGGCGCAGCGCGAGCACCCGCTCGCGGTACTTGTCGACGGCGCGGAAGATGCCCTCCAGGGTCTCCACGCGCGACTCCCGGTAGAGCAGCTCGGGCGACTCCAGGACCGGCATGGCGAACAGCCGCCGGCCGGCGGTGGCCTCGGCGCAGGCCAGGGCCTCCAGGAAGGGGATGCCGCGCTCCTCGGTGAACTTCGGGAAGACGAACCCGCTCAGCAGCCGGACCGTGGCGCCGAGGCGGCCGACCAGGTCGGGGATCTGCTCGGGCGTGCGGACCCGGATGAACAGCAGGGGCAGGCCCTCGCTCTCCCGGGCCGCCAGCTCGGCGAACTGGCGGACCAGGTTCTCCTCGCCCGCCACCACGTCCGCGTCGTTGATCGAGTCCTCCAGGCACAGCACCATCGAGACCACGCCGGCCCGCGCCTGTTTGACGACGTCGTCGGCGAGCCGCGGCCGGGTGGCCGGGCTGTAGAGCGTGGCGCCCAGGGCCGCGGACAGCAGCCGGGCCGGGGAGTCCGCGCCGAACTCGCACGGCTCCTGGTGGAAGAGGCGCTGCCGCACCTCAGGGGCGATGTGCCCGAAATGACGCATGGAACTCCCCCGTGGCGCAAGGTAAGCCTGTGGAATACGAGAAACAGGTGGCCGGTAATAGTACGTACCGGCTCATGTCAGGGGTTCCCGCCGGGCATGAATTTCCGGTAACGCCCGCCGGCACAACCGTGTTGAGCTGTGGCCCCCCGCGTTGTCGTGACCAGGACCGAGAGGGCAGGATGACCGCATGACGCACGCCATGCTGAAGGGGTCGAACGTCCCGCTCGAAGCCTCCACGGTACGCGCCGTGCTGCGCTGGACGCCCGGGCAGGGGGTGCCGGACGTCGACGCCTCCGCGCTGCTCCTCGGCCCCGACGGCCGCGTGCGCTCCGACGAGGACTTCGTCTTCTACAACCAGCCCCGGCATCCGTCCGGGAAGATCTGGTGGCTCGGCAAGAAGCGTGTCGCCGAGGGCCCCACCGACACGATCCAGACAGATCTGGCCGGAGTCGAGAGTGACGTCAGCCGGATTCTGCTGGTCGCATCGGCGGAGGACGTTCCCTTCGACCGCGTACCCGGACTGCGCATCCTGCTGTACGACGCCCGGGTCGCCGACGGCGAGGCGCTGGTGTCGTTCGACATCAAGCCGGAGACGGGCGAGGAGACGGCGCTGATCTGCGGCGAGCTCTACCGCCGCGGCGAGGGCTGGAAGTTCCGCGCGCTGGGCGAGGGCTACACCAACGGGCTCAAGGGCCTGGCCACCGACTTCGGCATCTCGGTCGACGAGTCGGAGGAGCCGCCCCCGGCCCCGCAGGCCCAGCCGCTGCCCCCGGAGCAGCCCACGGCGGTCCCGCCGCAGCCGTCGTACGGCTACCCCCAGCAGCCGGCGACCACCCAGCCGGCGTACGGCTACCCGCACACCTCCCAGCAGGGGGGCTACGGCTACCCGTCCCCGATCCCGGCGACGGCGGCCCCGGACCCGGACTTCCGCCTGCCGCCGCAGGGCCCGCAGTTCATCGGACGGTAAGGGGAACGCCCCGAGGGGCCCGGGGAACCGCGCGACCGGCCACGACGGGCCCGCAGCCGCCCTCCGGGCCCGCGCCTCCGAGCTCCTGGGCGCCTACCGCTCCACCTTCGTCTTGTAACCCCGCCCCCACTGCAGTCCCCACCCGTACAGCCGGTCCAGCTCCGCCTGGAACCCGTACACGAACTTCACCTCGCGCCGTACGACGATCTCCCCCTTCACGTTCTCGATCATCACCACGGCGCACGAGCGGGCCTGCGGGTGCCGCTCGTCCAGACCTATCTCGATCCGCGGCCCGTTGCTGGGGTACAGCGTCACGATCGCGTGCGTACGGTCGAACGCCGGTGTCTGGTCGTAGATGTACACGAAGACCAGCAGCCGCTTGATGTCGTCCCGGTGGTCGAGGTTGACGTACATCGTCTCGCCGGACGCCGACCCGAACCGGTCGTCGCCGCTGAGCTTGACGTACGGCGCCGCGTTGACGTCGCCGAAGTAGCCGCCGAGCGGCTGGACGACCCCCTTCGTGCCGTCCTTCAGCTCGTACAGGCACCCGAGGTCGAGGTCGACGTTGACCATGCTCTGGCTGTGGCCCATGACCTCCGGTGGCCGCAGCGCCTTGAAGGGGTGCCGCAGCAGGGACTCGCGCTGTGAGCCCCCGATGTCGGACGTCCGCATCCGCCAGTTGAGGTTGACGCGCAGGTGCCCGGTGGCCGCGCCCTGCTTGGTGAGCGATACCTGGTGGTGCCGTTTGGTCAGCTCGATGGAGTTCGTGGCCGCGCTGCCCGAGTCGAAGTCGGCCGCGCGCCCGCCCAGGAGTCCGTCCAGGAAGCCCATTCCCGCCCCTACGTTCACTTGTGGAAAACCCGGCCACTTGTGGAAAACCGGCGGGGCGGCCGGAGGCCCGGCCGCCCCGCTCAGAGCGTTCCTCACCCGGAGGGCCGTCACACCCCGGACGAGACCTCAGTCTTCTCGTCCGAGCCCGCCGCTTTTCCCTCCGCGGCGGCGAGCCGCTGGTTGCGGCGCACGGAGGACCAGAAGGACCAGGCGATCAGGACGACGCCGACGAGACCGGTGATGACCTCGTTGATCTCGTACTGGATGGTGACCATGAGGATCACGGCCAGGGCGCCGATGGCGTAGTGGGCGCCGTGTTCGAGGTAGACGTAGTCGTCCAGCGTGCCCTGGCGCACCAGGTAGACGGTCAGCGACCGGACGTACATGGCGCCGATGCCCAGGCCGAGCGCCATGAGCACGATGTCGTTGGTGATGGCGAAGGCGCCGATCACGCCGTCGAAGGAGAAGGAGGCGTCCAGCACTTCCAGGTAGAGGAACATGAAGAAGGCGGCCTGGCCGGCCAGGACGACGGCCGGTTTCTTCTTGCCGGTGCGCTCGGCCTCTTCCTCCTCCTCGTGCTCGCGCTCCTCCTCGGCTTCGAGGCGGTCCTCGAAGAAGCCGGACAGGCCGCCGACGACCATGTACGTGATCAGACCGGCGATGCCGGAGATCAGGACGGTCTGCGCCTTGTCGACGTGGGCGCCGCCGTGCTGGTGGGCGTGGGTGGCGAAGGTGAAGGAGGTGATCAGCAGGACGATCAGGGAGATGCAGACCGACAGCATGTCGACCTTGCCGAGCTTGGCCAGCGGGCGCTCGATCCAGCGCAGCCACTGGATGTCCCGGTCCTCGAAGATGAAGTCGAGGAAGATCATCAGCAGGAACATGCCACCGAACGCGGCGATCGCCGGGTGGGCGTCGGTGACCAGCTGCTGGTAGCGGTCCTTGTTGTTGAGGGCGAGGTCCACGGCCTCGATGGGGCCCATCTTGGCGCTGATCGCGACGATCACGACCGGGAAGACCAGTCGCATGCCGAACACGGCGATGAGCACGCCGACCGTGAGGAAGATCTTCTGCCAGAAGGCACTCATCTTCTTCAGGATTCCGGCGTTGACGACCGCGTTGTCGAACGACAGGGAGATCTCCAGGACGGAGAGGATCGCCACGATGCCGAAGGCCTCCCACCCCCCGTAGAAGACCGCCGCGACCAGCCCGACCGCGGTAATCGCGAACGACCAGCCGAACGTTTTCAGAAGCACTGGCTACCCAATCCTGTGTGTACGGGTCTCCCCCGCGCCGCACCTGGCTTTACTCATGTTTGACCCACGAAGTCTACGGGGAGCCGGCGCCTCCCTGCACGACCGGTCCACACCGACCGAAGAAGCGCAGGTCACTCAGGAGACGTTGACCCCGAAGTCCAGGGCGATGCCCCGCAGACCCGACGCGTACCCCTGTCCGACCGCGCGGAACTTCCACTCGCCCTGGTAGCGGTAGACCTCGCCGAAGATCATGGCGGTCTCGGTGGAGGCGTCCTCGCTCAGGTCGTAGCGGGCGAGTTCCTGGCCGTCGGCCTGGTTGACGACGCGGATGAAGGCGTTGGAGACCTGGCCGAAGGTCTGGCCGCGCTCGTCGGCCATGTGGATCGAGACCGGAAAGACGATCTTGTCGCACTGGGGCGGCACCTTGGCGAGGTCGACCAGGATCGACTCGTCGTCGCCCTCGCCCTCACCGGTGAGGTTGTCGCCGGTGTGCTCCACCGAGCCGTCCGGGCTCTTGAGCTGGTTGTAGAAGACGAACCACTCGTCCCCCAGCACCCGCCCGCCGTTGCACAGCAGCGCGCTGGCATCGAGGTCGAACGGGGCTCCGGTGGTGGAGCGCGCGTCCCAGCCGAGCCCGATCATCACCTGGGTGAGATTCGGCGCGGCCTTGGACAGGGAGACGTTGCCCCCCTTGGCGAGCGTGACGCCCATGATGCTGGTCCCTCCCCGAGAAGTGCTTCCTTCGTTGTCCTGCGCGTCCGGCGCCGCACCCAAACGGACACGACGCCGGACAAGTGAGACCCAGGGCCTGTCTCGCCGTGTCTCAGACGTTCACGCCGAAGTCCTGGGCGATGCCGCGCAGGCCCGAGGCGTAGCCCTGGCCGATGGCGCGGAACTTCCACTCCGCGCCGTGGCGGTAGAGCTCGCCGAAGACCATGGCGGTCTCGGTGGAGGCGTCCTCGCTCAGGTCGTAGCGCGCGATCTCCGCCTGGTTGGCCTGGTTCACCACGCGGATGAAGGCGTTGCGCACCTGGCCGAAGGACTGCTGGCGGTTCTCGGCGTCGTAGATCGAGACCGGGAAGACGATCTTCTCGATGTCGGCCGGGACGCCGGCGAGGTTGACCTTGATCTGCTCGTCGTCGCCCTCGCCCTCACCGGTGAGGTTGTCACCGGTGTGCTCGACGGAGCCGTCCGGGCTCTTGAGGTTGTTGAAGAAGACGAAGTGCTGGTCGCTGGCGACCTTGCCGGAGTTGTTCAGCAGCAGCGCGCTGGCATCGAGGTCGAAGTCGGTGCCGGTCGTGGTGCGCACGTCCCACCCCAGACCGACGATGACCGCGGTCAGGCCCGGGGCCTCCTTGGTCAGCGATACGTTGCCGCCCTTGCTGAGGCTGACTCCCACGAGTCCTCCATTGGTGTCCAGGGGCGGGGAGCCCCGCCATGCGTTCTGACATCGGATCAACGACTCGATCCTAGTGACGGGTTCCCGCCCCCCGCAGGCCCTGGGACCCGACAATCACAGGGTGTCGAGGGCCTTCACGTACTCGTTCAGGTCACGGGCGTCGGGCAGCGCGTTGACGACGGTCCAGCGCACCACGCCCTCCTTGTCGATGACGAAGGTGCCGCGCACCGCGCAGCCCTTGTCCTCGGCGAAGACGCCGTAGGCGCGGGAGACCTCGCCGTGCGGCCAGAAGTCGCTGAGCAGCGGGTACTCCAGGCCCTCCTGCTCGGCGAAGACGCGCAGGGTGTGGATGGAGTCGTTGGAGACGGCGAGCACCTGGGTGTCGCGGTCGGAGAACTTCGGCAGGTTGTCGCGCAGCTCGCACAGTTCGCCGGTGCACACGCCGGTGAAGGCGAAGGGGTAGAAGAGCAGGACCACGTTCTTGTCGCCGCGGAAGTCGGAGAGCTTCACGGCGCGGCCGTGGTTGTCCTTGAGCTCGAAGTCGGGGGCCTTGTCGCCGACCTGGATCGCCATCGGGATTCCGTCCCTTTCGGTGGGCTGTTCGGGTGGCCTCCACCCTACGCAGCGATCACCGCGGGCCGGCGGACGGGCCGAGTACGACGCTCGGCCCGCCCGGCGTGGCTACTTCTTGGTCTTGGCCGCCTTCGGCGTCACCAGCCGGCTGCCGCTCCAGTCCTTGCCCACGCTGACGCTCTTGGAGGCGGACAGCCCCGCCGTCGTCGCGGCTTCGGAGATGTCGCTGGGCTCCACGTAGCCGTCACGGCCGGTCTTCGGCGTCAGCAGCAGGATGGAACCGCCCTCTTCGATGTACGTGGTGGCGTCCACCAGCGCATCCGTGAGGTCGCCGTCCTCGTCGCGGAACCACAGCACAACGGCGTCGGCGACGTCGTCGTATTCCTCGTCCACGAGGTCGCTGCCGATGACTTCCTCAATGGCCTCGCGGAGTTCCTGGTCTACGTCGTCGTCGTAGCCGATCTCCTGGACCACCTGCTCGGGCTGGAACCCCAGCCTGACGGCAGGGTTCGTCCGCTCCTCCGCGTGGTCCGCGGTCGCGCTCACGGGTTGCCTCCTGATCATGAAATGGAAAGTGTTCAAGCCACGCGCGTGCGCGAAGCATTGGCCGTAGTCCACACGGGCGGGGCGGATCGCGCAAGTACCCGGCCGTCCAGACCGCCGAAACGGTGACGATCCTGGCCGTGTCACCGCAACTTAAGGCACGCCGTGCACGTCGCAAGTGACCTACACCACACCTTTCTGCCCCTTATGCACGGTTGAGAACCCTGAGAGGCTCGTGTGGAGCCCGATTACCAATCAGTAGAGATGACGTTTGCCTCCCCGAGGTAGACCATGGGGAGCGGTGCAGGCGTACCGAAAAAGCCCCCTCCGACAGGTAAGGACCAGCGTGGCTTCCGGATCCGATCGCAACCCGATCATCATTGGCGGCCTTCCGAGTCAGGTTCCTGACTTCGACCCCGAGGAAACGCAGGAGTGGCTCGACTCCCTCGACGCCGCCGTGGACGAGCGCGGCCGGGAGCGGGCCCGGTACCTGATGCTCCGGCTGATCGAGCGGGCCCGCGAGAAGCGCGTGGCCGTGCCCGAGATGCGCAGCACGGACTACGTGAACACCATCGCGACCAAGGACGAGCCGTTCTTCCCGGGCAACGAGGAGATCGAGCGCAAGGTCCTCAACGCCACCCGCTGGAACGCGGCGGTGATGGTCTCCCGTGCCCAGCGCCCCGGCATCGGCGTCGGCGGTCACATCGCCACGTTCGCCTCCTCCGCCTCCCTCTACGACGTGGGCTTCAACCACTTCTTCCGGGGCAAGGACGAGGGCGACGGCGGCGACCAGGTCTTCTTCCAGGGGCACGCCTCACCCGGTATCTACGCGCGCGCGTTCCTGCTCGACCGGCTCAGCGCCGAGCAGCTCGACGGCTTCCGCCAGGAGAAGTCGAAGTACCCCAACGGCCTGTCGAGCTACCCGCACCCGCGCTCGATGCCGGACTTCTGGGAGTTCCCGACGGTCTCCATGGGCCTCGGCCCGATCGGCGCGATCTACCAGGCGCGGATGAACCGCTACATGCACGCGCGCGGGATCGCCGACACGTCGAAGTCGCACGTGTGGGCGTTCCTCGGCGACGGCGAGATGGACGAGCCGGAGTCGCTCGGCCAGCTGTCCATCGCCGCCCGCGAGGGCCTGGACAACCTGACCTTCGTCGTCAACTGCAACCTGCAGCGCCTGGACGGACCCGTCCGCGGCAACGGCAAGATCATCCAGGAGCTGGAGTCGGTCTTCCGCGGCGCCGGCTGGAACGTGATCAAGCTGATCTGGGACCGCTCCTGGGACCCGCTGCTCGCCCAGGACCGCGACGGCGTCCTCGTCAACAAGATGAACACGACGCCGGACGGCCAGTTCCAGACGTACGCCACCGAGTCCGGTGCCTACATCCGCGAGCACTTCTTCGGTGACGACCAGCGGCTGCGCGCGATGGTCGAGGGCATGACCGACGACCAGATCCTGCACCTGGGCCGCGGCGGTCACGACCACCGGAAGATCTTCGCGGCGTTCTCGGCGGCCAAGGCGCACAAGGGCCAGCCGACGGTGATCCTGGCCAAGACGATCAAGGGCTGGACGCTCGGCCCGAACTTCGAGGGCCGCAACGCCACGCACCAGATGAAGAAGCTGACGGTCGACGACCTCAAGCGTTTCCGGGACCGCCTGCACCTGCCGATCTCCGACAAGGAGCTGGAGAGCGGCGCGCCGCCGTACTACCACCCGGGCCGCGGCTCGGAGGAGATCCAGTACATGCACGACATGCGCAAGCAGTGCGGCGGGTACGTCCCGACGCGCGTCGTGCGCTCCAAGCCGCTCGCGCTGCCGGACGACAAGGCGTACGCGACCGTGAAGAAGGGCTCGGGTCAGCAGTCCATCGCGACGACCATGGCCTTCGTCCGGCTGCTGAAGGACCTCATGCGGGACAAGGAGTTCGGCAAGCGGTTCGTGCTGATCGCGCCGGACGAGTACCGCACGTTCGGCATGGACTCGTTCTTCCCGAGCGCGAAGATCTACAACCCGCTCGGCCAGCAGTACGAGGCGGTCGACCGCGACCTGCTCCTGGCGTACAAGGAGTCGCCGACCGGGCAGATGCTGCACGACGGCATCTCGGAGGCGGGCTGTACGGCGTCGCTGATCGCGGCGGGTTCGGCGTACGCCACGCACGGCGAGCCGCTGATCCCGGTGTACGTCTTCTACTCGATGTTCGGTTTCCAGCGCACCGGTGACCAGTTCTGGCAGATGGCCGACCAGCTCGCGCGCGGTTTCGTGCTGGGCGCGACCGCGGGGCGTACGACGCTGACCGGTGAGGGCCTGCAGCACGCCGACGGCCACTCGCAGCTGCTCGCCTCGACCAACCCGGCGTGCGTCGCCTACGACCCGGCGTACTCGTACGAGATCGCGCACATCGTGCAGGACGGTCTGCGGCGGATGTACGGCGGGGACGCCGAGCATCCGCACGGCGAGGACGTCTTCTACTACCTCACCGTCTACAACGAGCCCATCCAGCACCCGGCCGAGCCGGCGAACGTGGACGTCGAGGGCATCCTCAAGGGCATCCACCGGCTCTCCGAGGGCACCTCGGGGTCGATTCCGGCGCAGATCATGGCGTCCGGGGTGGCCGTGCCGTGGGCGGTGGAGGCGCAGCGCATCCTCGCGGAGGACTGGAACGTACGGGCCGACGTGTGGTCGGCGACCTCCTGGAACGAGCTGCGGCGGGAGGCCGTGGCGTGCGAGGAGCACAACCTGCTGCACCCGGAGGAGGAGCAGCGGGTGCCGTACGTGACGCGGAAGCTGAGCGGGGCGGAGGGGCCGTTCGTGGCGGTGTCCGACTGGATGCGGTCGGTGCCGGACCAGATCGCCCGGTGGGTGCCGGGGACGTACCAGTCGCTGGGCGCGGACGGCTTCGGGTTCGCCGACACCCGGGGGGCGGCGCGCCGCTTCTTCCACATCGACGCGCAGTCGATCGTGGTGGCGGTGCTGACGGAGCTGGCGAAGGAGGGGAAGGTCGACCGGTCGGTGCTGAAGCAGGCGATCGACCGGTACCAGGTGCTGGACGTCTCGGCGGCGGATCCGGGGGCGGCGGGCGGCGACGCGTAGCCGCTGCGCCGGGCTTCGGCCGACGAGGTTCGTGGTCGCGGGCCGGTGGGGCTTGTCACGCAGTTTGTGCGCCCCACCGGCCTTCACCTTTTCTTTACGATGCGGGCATGGAGGAACGAACCGCGCAGGGGCGTTGGGAGCAGGCGACTCAGCGGCCTCTGCTGGCGCTGGCGGTGGTGTTCGCCGTCGCTTATGCCGTGCCGATCGTGGACAACTCGGCGGGGCACGCGCTCACCGAGATGTGCACGGTGGTCGAGTGGGTGGTGTGGGGGGCGTTCGCGGCGGACTACGTGGCGCGGCTGGGGCTCGCCTCCGAGCGGCGGGAGTTCGTGCGGCGGCACTGGCTGGACCTGATCGCGGTGGTGCTGCCGATCCTCCAGCCACTGCGGCTGCTGCGCATGGTCTCGACGTTGCTGCTGGTGGGGCGGCGGGCGCGGATGGCCAACCAGATCCGGCTGACGACGTATGTCGTGGGGGCCGTGGTCGGGTTGCTGATGTTCGGGTCGCTGGCCGTGCTGTCGGTCGAACGGGACTCGCCGGACGGGAACATCCGCACGCTGGGTGACGCGCTGTGGTGGTCGTTCACGACGATGACGACCGTGGGATACGGGGACCACGCGCCGACGACCGGCCTGGGCCGGGTGATCGCGGTCGGCCTGATGCTCTCCGGAATCGCCCTGCTGGGTGTCGTCACCGCGAACATCGCGGCCTGGTTCATCGCCCGCTTCGAGAAGGACGACGTGGAGGAACGCCGCCAGACAGAAGCGATCGAGGCCCTGACGGAGGAGGTAAGGGCCCTCAGAGCAGAGGTCGCGGCCCTACGGGAACTGTCGGGAAGGCCATGACCGGCACCGCGGCCGCACCAGGGCGACCGGGGCCGGGACCGGGCG
>NZ_JBTWMV010000053.1:0-48119 GCF_054850255.1 Streptomyces sp. 7R007
GCCCAATACCGCCACACCCATGCCGAACTCCCGCTACACTCCCCACCGCTAGGCCGTTGACCAGCAGAAATACAGAAGTCCGGCTGGAGTAATAGTACTCCAGCTGTAGATCGTGATCTCGATGGTGAGGGGCGCCGAGGCGACAGTTGGACAGCGTCGACCATCTGGCCGAGACCGCCCACGCCGTCGGCTCCTCTACCCGAGTTCACCGAGACGGAGGGCATCGTCGATCTCGCTGAGCTTCGCCGAGGAAAGGACGGCCGCCCGCTCTATCAGGTCGTCCCGTGACACAGTGGTCAGCCACGTGCAAGGGGTGAAGCCTGGACGCGGGAACGCGAGCCGCAGCACGCCTTCGAACGGCACTCCGTCACCGGCGCCCACCATCACTTCGATGCCCAGACCGCTAATGTCGACGCCCGCCGGAGCGACGACCTGCATCACCCGGATCCCGGACGTGTCGTCTCCCGACAGCAGTACGACCAGCCTCCGCTCGTCGAACTGGACCCACCAGACTTCGCCACGTTGCACAAGTCCTCCAGACACAGGACGGCAGACAGGCGCTGCGCGAGCCCGACGCGCTGTGGAGACAGGTGCGGCCACTGTTGTTCATCGGTGTGTGAAGACTGAAGATCACGCGGTGGCCGCAGGTCACAGCGTAAACCCTGCCCACTGGCAGGGGGCCGAATTCCGGCGCCGAGCCCGGAAGTTGGTACTCGGCCTGCTGTCGGACCTGCCGCGCAAGAACTGCTGGACCATCGCCGAGTGGGCCGGGGGCAGGACCCCGGACGGCATGCAGCACCTGCTCGGGCGGGCCAAGTGGCACGCGACGACGTGCGTGACTACGTGGTGGAGCATCTGCACGACGACGAGGCTGTGCTGGTGGTCGACGAGACCGGCGACGTGAAGAAGGCCACCGGCACTGTCGGTGTCCAGCGCCAGTACACCGGCACCGCCGGACGCGTCGAGAACAGCCAGGTAGCCGTTTACCCCGCCTACTCGACCCCGCAAGGGGCACGCGGCGATCGACGGGGAACCCTATGTTCCGCGTTCCCGGACCTGCGACCCCGACCGCTGCCGGGCCGCCGGACTCGGTGACAAGAGGGAGTTCGCGACCAAGCCAGAGCCGGCCGCCTGCATGGTCACCCGATTCCTGGACGCCGGCCACCGGGCCGCATGGGGCGCGGGAGACGAGGTCTACGGCGGCAACCCGAGGCTGCGGCCGCGCTGGAGGAACGCGGCACCGGCAACATCCTGCTCGCCCGAAGCCAGCACAAGCGCCGGGACCGCGCGGACACGCTGGCCAGGAAGGTGCCCAAGAGGGCCTGGCAGAAGCTGTCCGCAGGGGTCGGAGCCAAAGGCCACCGCTTCTACGACCGGGCCGTCATCGACGTCACCGACCCCCGGCCCGGAAGCCAGCAGTTGCTGATCCGACGCAACCGCAGCACCGGAGAACTCGTACTGCCGCTGCTACTCGGGGGGCGAAGTCGACCGGGCACTGTGGCCGACCTCTCTCCGTGTTCCGTCGGCTGATCAGCGGTGCGGCCGGGGGGCGGGCCGGTGCCGGGTGGCGTGGATGGAACCGAGCAGATTGAGGGACTGGGCACTGGGGCTGCCTGGTTCGGCGTGGTAGATGACGAGCTGCTGGCCGGGGGCGTCGCGTACGTCGAAAGCCTGGTAGGTGAGGGTGAGGGGGCCGACGTCCGGGTGGAGGAAGCGTTTGGCGTCCTGAGTCTTGCCGCGCACGGTGTGGGCGTTCCAGAGGCGGGTGAAGTCCGCGCTGTGCTCAGTGAGGGTGCGGACGAGTTCACGTAGCCGTGGGTTGTCCGGGTCGAATCCGGTTGCCTCGCGAAGGTTGGCGACGGTGGCCTGTGCTGCCCGGTCCCAGTCCGTGTAGAAGCTGTGGCCCGCGGTGTCGAGGAAGGTCATGCGGGCCAAGTTGTCCGCCGGCTCGAACGGGGCGTAGAGGGCGTCGGCCAGGGCGTTGACGGCGAGGAGGTCCAGGGTCCGGCTCATGACGAACGCTGGAGTGTTCGGGTAGCCGTCCATCAGCTGTCGCAGTGAAGAGCTGACTCGTTCGACGGCGTGAGCGGAGGGCCGGTCGTTCGGCGTGGCCCCGGCTAGCCGGTACAGGTGCGCGCGTGCGTCCGCGTCGAGGCGCAGCGCGCGGCTGAGTGCGTCGATCACCTGTGGTGAGGGGTTGCGCTCGCGGCCCTGTTCCAGGCGGGCGTAGTAGTCGGCGTTCACTCCGGCCAGGACGGCGACCTCCTCGCGGCGCAGTCCGGCGACTCTGCGGGCCCCGTAACTCGTCATGCCGACGTCCTCCGGCCGCAGGCCGGCGCGGCATGTGCGCAGGAAGTCTCCCAGGTGGTTGTCGTCCATGTATGCAGGCTAGGCGGCGGCTCGGTGTGGTGCCTGGGTGTGCTGCACCCCGGCAGCACACGTCCTGGTTGATGGCCGCTGACCTGCGCAGACTCGGTGGTGCGGGAAGGACCGCACCGTTCGAGGAAAGGAGCCCGCCATGGCCGGGAGCGTTGAGGACGACCACGTCGACGTCGTCGGGATGTGGGTGACCGCGGATGGTCACATCCGGCAGGAACTGCTGCCGGACGGCCGCTACGACGAGGCCCGCGGCGAGCGGGCCAGCGCGTACACCGGCCGGTACACGGTGACCGGCAGCCACCTGGACTACGTCGACGACACGGGCTTCACCGCCACGGGCGACATCCGGGACGGAGTGCTCTATCACGAGCACCTCGTGCTCTACCGGGAGCGAAACCGGTCGTAGAGAAGGCCGGGCCACGGCTGTCCTGGCGCCGGAAGGCGAATCCGCCCTCGGCCGACGAAGAGGGCCCGATACAGCAGCCAGTCAGTCGACAGCAACGAGAATTGAGGAGCATATCCATGACAGGACGACGACTTGACGGGAAGGTCGCGCTGATCACGGGCGCGACCGGCGGCCTCGGCACAGCGACCGCCGAACTCTTCGCCCGCGAAGGCGCCCGGCTCGTGATCACCGATATCGCCGAAGGCCCCCTGAGGGAGCTGTCCCACCGGATCGGGGCACGCGGCGCGGACGTCGTTGCCGCCCGCCTCGATGTCTCCTCCGCGCGGGAGTGGGACGAAGTGATCGCCGTCGTACGCGACCGGTTCGGAACGCTGGACGTGCTCGTGAACCTCGCCGGCATCCTCGACTGGCCAGGTATCGAAGACACGCGGGAAGAGGACTGGGACCGCGTCATCGACGTGAACCAGAAAGGCACATGGCTTGGCATGAAGGCGGCGATGCCGCTCCTGCGTGCGAGCGGCAACGCGTCGGTGATCAATACGTCGTCCGTACTCGGCCTGGTGGGAAGCGGTGCGGCTGCGGCCTACCAGGCGTCCAAGGGAGCCGTGCGCCTGTTGAGCAAGACCGCCGCAGTCGAGTACGCCCGGCAGGGAGTACGGATCAACTCACTGCACCCTGGGGTGATCGCTACCCCCATGATCCAAGATCTTCTGGACGACCAGGGCGACCAGCAGCCGGACATCCAGCGCACCCCCATGCGGCGAGCCGGCCGCGCCGAGGAGATCGCACCCGCGATCCTCTTCCTGGCCAGCGGCGAATCCTCGTTCATCACCGGCGCGGAACTGGTGGTCGACGGCGGGCTCACCGCGCACTGAACAACCCAGCCGTACGACGTCCACGTGCCGCCTGCCGTGGATGCGTCAAGGGCGCGGCCCACCAGATCAGCACACCACACCACTGCGCGGCACTCCAGAAGGCCCTGCACCGGCCGCCTGCACTCACCCTCACCTTCTCCCGGGACTGCACCATGACACCTGCCATCGCATCCGCCGCAACATCCGAATCCACCGAGTTCGCTGGGAAGATCGCCCTCGTCACCGGAGCCGCGCGAGGGGTGGGCCGGGAGACCGTGGCGCTCCTTCACGCCCGCGGGGCTCGGGTCGTCGCCCTCGACCTTCGCCCCGACGTCACGAACCTGGCGGAAGAGTTCCCCGGCGTCGTCGCGACGAACGGTGACATCACCCAGGAGGAGACCGCCCACCGCGCGGTGGCAACGGCCCTGGACGCCTTCGGCGGACTGGACATCCTCGTGAACAATGCCGGGCGCACCCAGAACAAGCTCGTCACCGAAACCACGGCAGAGGACTGGGACACCGTGATGGCGGTCAACGCCCGCGGCTCCTTCTTCTGCGCCCGCGAGGCGTTCCGGGCCATGAAGAGCCGCGGCGGCGGCGCCATCGTCAGCACCGGCTCGTACGCCTCCACCGTCGCCCTGCCCGAAGGTGTCGCCTACAGTGCGTCGAAGGGCGCTCTGGCCCAGCTGACCAAAGTGCTCGCCGTCGAGGGCGGCCCGCTGGGCATCCGCGCCAACCTCGTGGCCGCGGGCGTCATCGAAACGGACTTCCTCGACACGATCCGCCCCGACAGTCGTGCCTACTTGGCGTCCTTCGCCGCCGCGCAGCCCCTGGGACGAGTGGCGCAGCCCGAGGAGATCGCCGAGGTCCTGTGCTTCCTCGCCTCGCCCCGGTCCAGTTTCGTCACGGGAGCCGTGGTCGCCGCTGACGGCGGATTCACCGCAATCTAGTGGCTTGGCTCGGATCCTTGGTCGGGTCATTGATCTTCCGTTCGTTGCGCGGCAGGCTGCTTCCGCGTTGTGATGGTGGAGGTGGCCGTGGGACGTCGTCCGGGGGGCGTCCGGCCGGTAAGCATGGAGGAAGGGCGCGGCTACAGCGGAGCAGCCGGACCGCGAAGGATGCGGTGCGGCTGTGGCGGGCGATGGTGGTGATGATGTCCGCGCAGGGGCAGTCGGTTCCGGACATCACCTCGTTGAGGCAGGTCAGCGCCGACTATGTGCGAGACGTCATCCACGCCTTCAACGAGCAGGGGTTCGAGGCGCTGGACCCAAATGGAGCGGGGGTCGCCCCAGGATGATCAGCAGCCAGGTGCGTGAGCACATCTGCCTGATCGCCCGGACGTCCCCCGCCGACCGGAAGATCTCCGCGTTCTCCACCTGGAGCCCGACCAAGCTCGGCGAACACCTGGTCAAGCAGAACGTGGTCCCCGCCGTCAGCCGCGAGACACTGCGACGACTACTGCGCGAGGGCAGGGTCTCCTGGCAGACCAGCACGACCTGGAAGTCCTCGAACGGCTCAGACTTCATCGCCAAGACGCACCGGATCCTGGCGCTCTGCGGCTCCCCGCCGACCGACGGCCGGGTGGTCTGTGTGGACGAGTTCGGGCCGCTCAGCCTCATGCCCCGCAAAAGCAAGGCATGGCGCCCGCACCGCTCACCACGTCGTCTGCGGGCCACCTACAACCGCTACGACGGCGTGATGCACATGCTTGCCGTCCTCGACCTGGCCACCGGCAACATGTGTGCTACCGCGTCCGGCCCCGCAAACGGTGGTGCGAGTACCTGTCCCTATTCAAGTCCCTGCGCATCCGCTGGCCCGGCGAGAAGCTCTGCGTCGTCCGGGACAGCTTCTCCCCTCACAAGCACCCGAACGTCTGCGTGTGGGCCGCGGCGAACGACATTGAGCTGGTCTTCCTGCCGACCTACGGACCGTGGCCGACGGGGATCGAGTCCGAGTTCGCCGCCCTGCGCTACTTCACCCTCAACGGCACCGACCACCGCAGCCATGGCGGACAGAACGCCGCCATCGGCGCCTGCGTGCGTCGGCGAAATGCCCGCGCCGAACCGAGGAGCAGCTTTGCCCCCGACTCACCCATCCGCACCTGGACCGAGTACCCGGCCAAGGCTGCCTGACGGTCCGCCACCCTTCCGTCGGCTGTTGCCGGGGCGGTCCGGCGGGTAACCCGGGCGCTGCGGCCCGTCGGGCGCCGACGCGGTCTTCGGCTCGCCCATCCCGTCCGGGCTGACCCCGACCACCCCGTCCGTCGGTTCCCGGACAGGCAGCTCACCAGGGAACCGGGCCGTGCTCGTCGAAGAAGCCGCCGGTCGGCCCGTCATCGGGCAGCGTGGCGAGCCGGACGACCACGACCGCGCCGTCGGCCGCGGTGCGGGTGAGGCCGGGGAACGCGGTGGTGAGGTCGGTCGCACACGGCCCCGGATCGGCGGCGTTGACCAGGATGTTGCGGCTGCGCAGTTCCTTGGCGTACTGCACGGTCAGCGAGTTGAGTGCGGTCTTGGACGGGACGTACGCGGCCAACGGGGGCCGGGTTGCGAAGTAGTCCTCGGGATCGGTCATCCGGGCGATGGAACCCAGTCCACTGCTGACATTGACGATCCGGGCGGCGGGGGAGCGGGCGAGCAGCGGCAGCATCGTGGTGGTCACGCTGATCACGCCGAACACGTTGGTCTCGAACACCTCGCGTACAGCGGGCAGTTCGACACTGCCAGGGCTCTGGGCGGCGAGGTCGCCAGAGATGCCGGCGTTGTTGACCAGGATGTCCAGCCGGCCAAAGCGCTCCTCGATCCAGCGGGCGGCGGATAGGACGCTGGCGCGGTCGGTGACGTCCAGGGTGACCGGGTACACCCGCGGGCCCAGGTCGGCTGCGGCTGCCGCACCGCGGTGCGGGTCGCGCGAGGCCAGCAGGACGTTCATGCCGAGCGAGGCGAGCCGGGCTGCGACCTCGCGCCCGATGCCCTTGTTGGCACCGGTGACCAGGGCGGTCGTGGTTTCTGTCATGCGTTCAGCCCACCACGGGGGTGGCCGGGAGTTCCAACACCGATCAGGTAGGCAGCGATACCGTGCGGGTATGGAAAGACTGGAGGTCCGCGAGCTCGTCTACTTCACCGCTGTCGCCGAAGAACTGCACTTCGGTCGGGCGGCCGCCCGGCTGGGGATGGCCCAACCGCCGCTCTCCCGCGCCATTCAGCAGCTCGAACGACGGCTGGGCGTAGCCCTGTTGGAACGTGGCAGTCGCCGGCTCGCACTGACCGAGGCGGGGGCCGTCCTGCTCCGCGAGAGCCGTACGGTGCTCGACGCCGCGTCGGCCGCGGCGCGCCGCACCCGGCGGGCCGGCCGAGCCGACCCGCGTCTGGTCCTGGTCATCAAGCCGGGCGGCGACGGTGGCCTGCTGCCCGCGATCCTCGACGCCTATCAGGCTGAGCCGGGTGCGCTGCCGGTCGAGCTGGTGTGCAGCTTCGGCGAGCGTGAGATCCTCCTGCGGGAGGGTCGTGCCGACGCCGCCCTGCTTCACTGCCCCCACCACGACCTCACCGGCCTGGACACCCAGGACCTCCTGACCGAGACTCAACTTCTCGTGATGTCGCGTTCGCATCGCCTCGCGGGCCGTACCCGGGTCTGCCTGAACGACCTCGCCGGGGAGCCCCTGCCGCGCTGGCCGGGCGCATCTGAGGGTGGCTCACACGGACCCGAGGTCCACGACCTTGGGCAGCTTCTCCACCTCATCGCCTTGCGCCGCATGGTCGCCGTCCTCCCCTCCTCCATCCGCGGCCAGCTTCGCGACGACCTGGTCGCTGTCCCAGTCGATGATGCCGAGCCCACCACGCTCGTCCTCGCCTGGCCCGAGCACGCCACCTCCCCAGCCCTGGCCGCCTTCGTCCGCGCGGCCGCCGCCGTGGCGGGCAAGGCGACGGGCCAGGGCGGGTAGAGCGGGGAGACACGTGGGGTGGCAGGCGCCCTCGCCCATGCACGCCGAACCGCCCGTCCTGCGGTACCCAACCCGCGTTGATCAGCATGGACCACGCGTCGAGACCACACGCGCGTCACCAGGCACCGACCGGACCCAGGCACACCAACAGCGCCCGCGACCCCTGCCCCGGACGCCGCTGAACACTGACCCTTGACAGACCGCTCCTACATGTCATTGCTCTGACCGAGAAGGCTCACCGGGTTGGTGGTCGTGGCGGTTGGATGTGCGGTGACGTCCGATCCGACCGCCGGAGGCGCGGTGGCTGAGCCTGTCTGTGTGCGCAGCTTGACCGGTCAGGAGGGGTAGAAGCTGCAGCAGATCGTGCGCCGGGGTAGTGCTGATTCGGTGGGTTATCGGCGCGCGATGATGCTGCTGGCCTCGGTCGGCGGTAACCGGGTGCTGGTGATTGCCCAGTTGGTGCAGGCCGACGAGGACACCGTGCGGGGCGTCATCCACCGCTTCCCGGAGCGGGTCTTCGTCTTCGACGAGTTCGGCCCGCTCGGCATCCGTCCCAGCGCGGGTTCGGGCCGGGCTGAGCAGGGGCGTCCCGACCGGCTGCCCGCCACCTGTCACCGGACCCAGGGAGTGCGCTACTTCCCTGGCTGCTACTTGGTCGGCGAGGGGGCAAGGTCAGCAGAAGGACGGCGACGGAGGGATGTCTCAGGAGGCGGACGGTTCGATCTCCCCTGCAAAGACGATGACTTGGTCGATGAGGCTCCGCCGCAGATGGACGACGTCCGTTCCCGCCAGACGGGGACCTCCATCCGGCGTGGTGAAGACCCACTGGTACCGGGCCCACTCGTCAGGCATGTCCACCGCCGAGCAGCGCACCATCGTGCCGGTCCCCGCTGGGTGGCGCCGGATGTCCAGCACGAACCGCTCGACCGCCGCGATTCCTTCGCTGCGACCCAACGGCCCCCAGAAGACCACGTCCGAGGTCAGAGCCTGGGAGAGCAGAGCAGTCACATAGCTGTCGTCCGAGGCGTTGAACGCGGAGATGAACGTGTCGATCGCGGAGCGTGCAATCTCTTCCTGCATGTCCCAGTAATACCAGCCGTTTCGCGGGCGCCCGTCCCGCGAGCCGCCTTCGATCACCGTGAACCCTCCCGGTCACAGCACTGGCGACGCCACCGCCGCGGTCAGGCAAGGTGTGGCTTCCACCGAGTGACTGCTCTGCCACAGCCTGCGGACGCCCAAAGCTCCAGCTCAGCTGCCACAGCGATGTGCGTCAGGCACATCATCGCGACCGGTCGCTCAGGTTGAGCTATCCCCAAGCCGAAGCAGGCATTGGCTCACTTTCACGCTGCCGGGACTGCGACGGTCGGCCGCTGTGCGGGTGAGCCGTGCCCGTCAGTAGGGGATCGGGCGGTTCTCCCGGGCCCAGAGTCGTTCGGTCTCGCTCTGTGCGGGCGGTGGCGCCATGCCGTCCATCATCCACAGGTCCTGGGGTGTTTCGTCGATGTGGAACTCGCAGTACAGGCCGCGTTCGGTGGTGTGGGGGGCGAGCAGGCGGGCGAGGTTTTCGCCGGTCAGCCTGCGGATGGCCGGGTCCTTGGAGTGCCGGGCGATGTGCTCGATCACGATGCGTACGGACGTCCGCGAGGGCTCGCCGCCGACGTAGAAGGAGTTCTCGTCGATCTCGTGGAAGAGGGTGATGACGTAGAACTTCGGCAACCCGATGCGGGTGTAGAAGCCGGTGACGTCTTCGGCGAGTTGCTGCTTCTGCTGCGGCGTGTAGGCGCCGGGCGGGTGGTGGATGTGCCAGAGCGGCATGTGGTTCTCCAAGCCGGGTGGGAAGGGATGAAGGCGCGGAGGGTCAGTGGCCGATGGGGATGGTGAGGCCCTCGACCGGACCGGCGAGAGCGGCCTTGATCTCGCGGGTGGCGTCGTCCACGAGGACCTCGTTGTCGCCCCGCTCGACGCCGTCCAGAGCGATACGGGCGACATCGGAGGCGGACATCTTGGGAACGGGGAGGGCGGCGACCATGTCGGTGTCGGCGAAGCCCAGGTGCACGCCGACGACCCGGGTGCGCTGCGCGGCGAGTTCGATGCGCAGGGAGTTCGTCAGGGACCACAGGGCGGCCTTGGAGGCGCCGTAGGCGGCGCCCCCGGCGCCCCAGGACAGCAGTGAATGCATGTCGACCAGCACGCCGCCGCCGTGGCGGGCCAGCACCGGGGCGAATGCCTGGGCGATCCGCAGCGGGCCGAAGACGTTGGTGTCGAACATGGCCATGACCTGCCGCAGATCGGCGGTGAGCAGCGGGGCCGGGTACAGGACACCTGCGTTGTTGACGACCAGGTTCACGTCCCCGGCGCGTTCGGCGAGGGTTGCCACCGAGTCGTCGTCGGTGACGTCGAGTGGCAGGACCTCGACCCGCGCGTGGTGACTCGGGGTGGGCTCGCGGCTGGTGGCGTAGACCTTCTTCGCGCCTCTGGCCAGCAGTTCTTCGACATACGCCTTGCCGATGCCTCGCCTGCCTCCGGTGACCAGGGCGACAGAACCTTTGATGGTGGTCATGCGTGTCCCTCTCGCTGTGTTCGGGCGACCAGCGTTTAGATTATTATCATCATCTAAACGGATGGGGAAACAGAAAGCGCGGCAGTGGGAAGGTGGAGCGAGCAGTTCCCGGCGCCACCAGCCCGGCAGTCCTCGCAGGCCGGAAGAAAGGAGAGGGCAGCCCATGCCCCGTATGTCACGAGCCGTGGCCGAGCAGCACCGGAAGCAGGTGATCGACAGCACCGCCCGGCTGATCCGCGAGAAAGGCGCCGACCAGGTCAGCGTCCCGCAGGCCATGGCCGCCGCCGGACTGACCCACGGCGGCTTCTACCGGCACTTCTCCTCCAAGGAGGACCTGGTCGCCCAGGCGCTCGCGGCGGCGTTCACCGAGCGTCGACAGGCCATGGACCAGTTCACCGACCGGTCCCCAACCGCCGGCGCGGACCGGGCCGGCCACTCGGCCCGGGACGCCTTCCTCACGGCGTACCTCTCCGACCTGCACCGCGACAACCCGGCCGACGGCTGTCCCGCGGCGGCTCTCGCCGCCGACGCGGTGCGCGCCGAGCCCGGCAGCCCGGTACGCGCCGCGTTCACGGCGGGCCTGCGCGATCTCGTCGAAGGACTTCAGCGGCTGGACGGCCCCTCGGACGACCCCGGCGCGGGCCGGGCCACCGCGCTCGCCGAACTGTCCACTCTCGTCGGCGCCGTCCTCCTCGCCCGCGCAGCCGACGACGCCGCCCTGTCCCGGGATGTACTCGACGCTGCGCACCAGTACCTGAGCGGTGGGCCCGCCGGTTCCTCCCGGCCCACCGCGGACGCGTAGGAGCCCGTCCGCCGCACCGGTTCGCACGGGCACCCCGGGCCAGACGGCGGTACGTGGGCCGGGTGCCGCCGGACAGGGCGTGGCACGGCGCGTCGTGGGCTCCTCTTCGGTCGGCGTCGCGGGTCAGGGCTCGGCCGGGAAGTCGTCCAGCGCCGCGTTCACCAGGTCGACGAAGTCGGCGCTGTGCCGGAACTCGTGCCGGATCAGCCAGTCCTCTCCATCCTTTCCGTCCTGGCCGTACAGCACATAGCTACGTCGCGCGACCGAGGTGACACCGGCCAGGTTCGGTGCCGACTCCTCGATCACCCGGATGCCGGACAGCTCCTCCCAGCGCACGTTCAGCACCAGTCCCACGGCACTGCCCCAGACGACAAGCCCGCCCGCGAAGACGTACGCCGACGGGGCGGACCGGCGCTCCCGCACGGCCGACGCCAGTTGCAGGCTCACGCCGGCGGCGATCAGCACCATGAGGGCGAGGACGAGCACCGGCGACACCTGCCCGCCGTTCCACAGGAACACGTCGCCGCTCGCCCACGAGACGATCACCACGACCACCGCCGCCCAGCAGACCACGCACCCGACGGCGTACTTGCCCACGTCGCGGACGATCGGGTGGTGTGCCGCGAGCGGCGGGCCGAGTTCCTTGCGTTCGGCGGCCCTTCGGACGGCCGGCGGTACTTGCTGGTCCATGCGAGCCATCCTGGACGTCGCCGCGATGCCCGGGTACGGGGGAAATACTCAACAACCGTCGTCGACGCAGATCAACGGGCCGGGCCGGCGAGGACCGGCCTGAGCTTGGCCACGATCGCGGTGCGGGTCAGTGCCCGCAGGACGCCGTCCGCCCCTTCGGGCATGAGGAACGGGCACGAGTACGGGGCGCTCGCGTCCCCCTTCATTTCGAAGACGGTGACGACGCGCCCTGTGTCAGCCGCCCGTACGGTCACTTCATACGAGGTGTCGACGACGTCGATGCGCCGAAGCGCGTGGAGCCCCACGCCATAGGCGCACCGGCCGACGGTGCGCCTGGTCCTGTGGGGGCGCGTGCAGATGACCAGTTGGGTGTCTTCCCCGCCGTTGCGCACGTGCGGTGCCCAGGGAGAGGGAAAGTCATCGAGGAAGGCTCTCTGGGTGAATCGGCCGCTGGAGTCGTCCAGTTGGATGAGGACCGCCGGGTGCGGTCCCTGGCCGGTGTAGTGCGCGGCGGTGTGGTACGGATCCTTGCCGTCACACCAGTTCGCGCCCACGGTGACCGAAGCGGTCGCCGTGGGACTGGGGGTGTCGAGGGCCGGTGACGGCCATGCCGCATGGCCGCCCGCCTTGCCGCAGCCGACGAGCCCCACGGTCAGGCCCACGACCAGAGCCACGGCGGCGAGCGGGGAACCCGCTTTCGGCACGAGAACTCCCCTGGGCTCAGGCCGGCAGACCCGGCGCCTGGGCGAGCAGGATGCGCAGCGCGACATAGTCCGTACCGGGACGGTGCATCAGGTCCCAGACCGTGAGCAGGTCGCCCTTGGTGGAGTAGCCCGCCTTGGCGGCCCGCGACGACAGGGCGGTGCTGCCGACGAGCTCGGCCAGACCGGCCACCCGCAGCCGCACACCCTCCTGCGGGCCGGCCTCGACGAGCCTGAACCGGGACCAGGGGACGACGTCGGTGAACGGGGTGACCGTCAGGCCGGACGGGGTGAACACCAGCGGCCCCACGTGCACTTCACCGCCGTCGCGCAACTCGGCGAGATAGCGTGCGGCCCGGTCGGCGCCGACGCGCCGGGTGGCCACGTCGACGAAGCCCTCGGCGGTGGCCTGCGAACGCCACAGGCTCCTGCCCGGCGTGACGACGAAGAAGTCCATCGCCCGGAACCGGATCCGCTTGCCCGCGTAGGGCACGAACACCGTCTTGAGCACGTCGTGCGAGTGGGAGAAGTTCGTGAAGACCCGGGTCCGCTGGGTTCCGACCGAGGCGATCTCCCGCCAGGCCAGGTCGAGGGGCCGCCGCCCCGGCCGCTCGATCCGGAAGCCCTCCTCGTACAGATGGACCCAGGTCCGGACGTTGCGCACGATGAGCGTCACGCACACCGCCATGACCACGATGACGACGGCGAACGCGGTCAGGAACCCCCCGTCCGAGGAGTAGTCGCCCCACATGGTGCACAGCACGACGAAGACGATGACCGCGAAGGTCATGGCCCCCAGCGGGCGCCGGGCCGGACCACCCCGGTAGGACCGCACCAGTCCGCCCAGCCGTTCCGCCTGTTCAGGCCCTGTCGACACACCCACCTCGCAAGATCCGCAGCACTGTCTGGCGACGAGTCTCGGCGCGGCCTCGCGGCGGGAACAGGGGAGGAATACTCAAACCACCAGCCGATACAGTGATCGAACATGGGACGGGGAGCAGTCGTGACGACGGCAGGGGGCCTGAGCGCCGAACTGACCACGCTGGTAGGCCGGCGCGCCGAGACCGCCCGGATCGTACGGCTGCTGTCGAGAGCTCGGCTGGTCACGCTGACCGGTGTCGGCGGCGTGGGCAAGACACGGCTCGCGCTGCGGGCCGCTCGCGACACGGCCCGGGATTTCCCCGACGGCGTCCACATCGTCGAACTCGCGGACCTGCGGGAGGCCGACCTGCTGGCGCAGAGCGTCGGCACCGGGCTCGGCCTGGCCAACCCCGGCCGGGACCCGGCCGGCGCGACGCACGCGCTGGCGGCCCATCTGCGCGACAGACAGGCGCTGCTGGTCCTCGACAACTGCGAACACCTCGTCGACTCCTGCGCCCGACTCGCCGACGTGCTGCTGCGCGCCGCACCCAGGCTGCGCGTCCTGGCGACCAGCCGTCAGGTGCTCGGTGTCACCGGTGAACAGGTCTTCCCCGTCGAGCCGCTGCCCGTCGTGGCCCCCGACGACCGGCGCCCCCTCGGCGACCTCCTCGCCTGCCCGGCCGTCGTCCTCTTCGCCGAACGCGGCGCCGCCGTGTCCCCGGGGTTCACCGTCACCGAGGCGAACGCCGAGACGGTCGCCCGGCTCGTGCACCGCCTGGACGGGCTGCCGTTCGCGATCGAACTGGCCGCCGCCCGGCTGCGCACCCTCACCCCCCAGGAGATCCTCGACCGGCTCACCGACCGCTTCGCCCTCCTGACCACGGGCAGCCGCACCGCCGTACCCCGGCAGCGCACCCTGCGGGAACTGATCGGCTGGAGCCACGCCCTGTGCAGCCCCGAAGAACGCACCCTGTGGGCGCGGGCCTCGGTGTTCCGCGGAGGCTTCGACCTGGAAGGCGTCGAGGGAGTCTGCACCGACGCCTCCCTGCCGCGGGCCGCGCTGCTCGACGCCCTCGACGGGCTGGTGGAGAAGTCGGTGCTGATCCACCGCCAGTCCGACGGCCGCTCCCGCTACCAGATGCTGGAGACCGTACGGGAGTACGGGCGCGAATGCCTCGCCGCGTCAGGGCAGCTGGCCGTGTTGCGCCGCCGGCATCGCGACCACTGCCTCGGCTTGACCGCACGGGCCCGGGACGAGTGGTTCGGCCCCCAGCAGGTGGAGTGGTTCACCCGGCTGCGGCTCGACCACGCCAATCTGCGGGAAGCGTTGGAGTACTGCCTGGAGCAGCCCGGCGAGACGGCCGCCGGGCTGGCCCTCGCGGCCGTGCCGCGGCACTACTGGATCACGGCCGGCTCCCTCACCGAGGGCCGCCGCTGGCTGGCCCGCCTGCTGGCTGCCGCGGACGCCGACACCGCCCCCCTCTACGCGCTGGCCCTGGGCACCTACGCCTACCTGGGCATCCTGCAGGGCCAGGTGGACGCCGCGACACTCACCACCCTGGACGAGTCCGCGACGGCCGCCGGGCGCCGCGGCGATGTGTACGCGGCCTCCTGGGTCCAGCACCACCGTGCCGTACTCGCCACCTGGCAGGAGGACTACACGCGCGCCGCCGAGCTGTTCGAGGAGGCGTCCACCGCGTTCCGTACGACGGGCCATCTCGACGCGGCTGTGGAGTGCACGGTCAAACTCGCCATCGTCCACGCCCACGCGGGCGACACACAGCGGGCCGCACGGCTGTGGCAGGAGATGGAGGCGGTTGCCGAAGCGCACGGCGAGTCCTGGCTGCGGGGGATGGCCCTGTTCGCCGGCAGCCTGCTGGCCCGACGGACCGGTGACACCCGGGAGGCGGCCGCGCTGGCCCGCCGGGCCATCCGCCTCATCCAGCCCTTCCAGGACTGGTGGGACATCGCCATGTGTGTGGAGGTCCTCGCCTGGACCACAGCCGACGAACCCCGGCACGCGGCCCGGCTGCTCGGTGTCCTGCACCTGCTGTGGGAGTCGATCGGAGGCACGCTCAGCACCGCGCCGTTCATGCGGGACGAGCGTCGCCGGTTCGAGGAACGGGTGCGCGCGCGGCTCGGTCCCGCCGACTTCGACCGGGTCTTCCGGCGGGGCGCCGACGCCACGGTCGCCCAAGCGCTGGCGCACGTACTCGACGAATCGCCGCCCGCGGTCAGGAGCCTCGGCTCGGTCCCGCCGCTCACCCGGCGGGAATGGCAGGTCGCGGACCTGGTCGCGGAGGGCCTGACCAACAAGCAGATCGCCGCCCGCCTCGTGATCGCCCAGCGCACCGCCGAGAACCACGTCGAACGCATCCTCACCAAACTCGGCCTGCCCTCCCGGTCCCGGCTGGCGGTGTGGACCTACGAGCGACGGCGGGAAAACGCCACCGAAGCCAGGTGAGCCCCGCCGAGGCCGGCCGGGGCTCACCGATGAGTCCAAGCCGCCCTGCGCGGGCAACCGGGCATCCATGACGCCGTCGCGGTCACCCGGGAAGGACCAGGAGGGGACACCATGATCGAAGCGGCCTGCGGGGCCGATGGGTGAGCAGCGTGGCGACGGCTTGCCGATCGGTTCCCGGTCGACTTCGGCGGCAGTTCGTCCAGAAGAGCGGCATGGCGAGGCACCATGTAGGGCGGCAGTTCCGCATGGAGGGCGCGCAACAGCTCCTTTGGAGGCGTGCTCCCCGTGCTTGCCGGGCCGGGTGTTCAGGCGTCAGGCGAGGCGACGGAGTCGCGGATGCGCACCGGCATGGGCACCCGGTACACGGAGTGCTCACGGTCGGGTTCTGCATGCTGCCGGCCGATCTCGGTGAACAGCACGTCGACGGCCGTGCGGCCGAGTTCGTAGTGCGGGAGGGCGATGGTGGTGAGCTTGGGCCGGATCCAGGAGGCGATGGGGTGGTCGTCGAAGGAGACGACGGATACGTCGTCGGGTACCTTCAGCCCGAAGCTGTCGAGGGCCTGGTAGGCGCCGAGGGCGATCCGGTCGTTGAGGCAGATCAGTGCCTGCGGCCTGGTCTGTTGCAGGACTTGGTGTGTGGCGTCGTAGCCGTACTCCGGCTGCCAGTCGGGGCAGACGTGGCAGCCGGCGATCTTGACCCCTGCCTGGCCGAACGCTTCGCGGATGCCGGTGAGCCGCTCGACTCCGGCGAGGGCCCCGGGGGGCACGTCGCGCTTGCGGGGACCGGCGCCGATGAGGTGGATGCCCGTGCGGTGGCCGCAGTCGAGCAGTACCCGGGCGGCAGCGCGGCCGGCCTCGACCTCGTCGGGAACGACTGAGGGGAGCGCAGAAGGGTGCTTGGGCAGCGCGTTGAGCAGCACGGCGGGGCCGTCGGTGAGGGCCGCGGGCACCTTGAGGGTCCGGGTGAACATCGAGGCGAGGATGATGCCGTCGACCCGGCGGTCCTGCATGGCCTGCAGCAGACCGCGTTCCAGGTCGGGTTCCCCTTCGGTCTCGCCGATGAACAGCATCACGCCGCGCTCCCGCGCGGCCTCCAGCGCACCCTTGATCATGTCGCCGGCCAGTCGCGAGGTGGCGACTGTGTCGGAGACGAACCCGATGGTGCGGGTCATGCCCGTGCGCAGGCCGACTGAGACGATGTCGGGCCGGTACTCCAGCTCCTCGGCGGCCTTGAGGACGCGCTGCTCGACGCTCTGGGAGATCCGCAACTCACGGCCTCGTCCGGAGAGCACCAGGGAGGCCGTGGTGCGTGAGACACCGGCATGCCGGGCGACATCGGCCATCGTGACCCGTCGTGGGCTCACCTGAGACCTCCATCGGTTTCGAGTCGGGTGAAGAGCCTTGACACAGTCTGGGGCGGGCGTGACACTACCGGAGCTAACACGAGTTAGCAAACGTCTCGGATCGGGTGTCCACCGGTCGTCCCCGAACTACAGAGGTACGCAATGACGCGTTCTATCACCCGTCGTGAAGCGGTGGCCGGGCTGCTTGCCCTGGCCGGGACAGCGGCTGCCGGCTGTGGCGGCCCGGGTGGCAGTGGTCCGAAGGCGTCGGGTGGCGGCACCGCCTCGACCAAGGCGCCTGTCATCGGCAGCAAGCCGGTGACGATGAAGGCCTACTTCGAGACCGGCTTTCCCATGCCGAAGAAGCTCACGGACGAGTTCACGCGCCAGCACCCGAACGTCACCTGGGACATTCGCGAGGACCAGTTCGCGGTGATCACCCAGAACGCTCCCCGCGTGCTGGCCGACGACCCACCGGACCTCATGCGGCTGCCTCAGCTCTCCGAGCTGGTGAAGGACGACCTGCTGCTGAACCTCGACGGGTACGCGAAGGCCTTCGGATGGGACCGCTGGCCGCCCTCCCAACTGGAGCAGCTCCGCATGGGGCCGGGCGGGCGTCCGCGCGGCGAGGGCGCACTGTATGCGATGGGTCTGAATTTCAGCATGACCGGCATCTTCTACAACAAGACGCTCGCCGACCGCATCGGGATGGCGGCCCCGCCGGCCACGCTCGCCGAACTCGACGACCTCCTCGCCAGGGCGAAACGCGCCGGCATCACCCCGATCGTGCAGTTCAACGGCGGGGCCACCGGCGGGTTCGCGTTTCCGCTGCAGAACCTGATGGCGGCGTACGGGCCGGCCGGTCCGATCAACGACTGGATCTTCCAGAAGTCCGGGGCCACGATCGACACCCCGTCGAACCTGAAGGCGGCGCGGCACCTCGAACGGTGGATCCGGGCGGGCTACTTCGACAAGGACGCCAACGCCATGGACTACGCGAAGATGATGAGCAAGTTCCTGGCCGGCAGCGCACTTCTGATGTTCAACGGTGACTGGGAGTCCGGGAACCTCGACCAGCACATGCCCGGCAAGGCCGGCTTCTTCCTCATGCCGTCGGCGGAGAAGGGCGGCAAGCTCGCCGGGATGTCGGCCCCGCTGACCTTCGGCATCAGTGCGCGCGCGAAGCACGCCGACTACGCGGCGTACTTCCTCGACTGGGTGGCGACCGACAAGCGTGCCCGCAAGATCGCCGTGGAGGTCGGTGGTTCCCACCCCATGGGTCTCCCGGATGCCTACATGCCCGAGGTGAAGAAGAGCACGGTCACCGCTCAGACACTCGCGGCGGGCGCCCGGATATCGAAGGACAACGGCGCCATGGACTTCATCGCCAATGCCACCGGGTCGATCTATGCCAAGAGTTGGACTCCGCAACTGCAGAGGCTGTTCGCGGGCAAGCAGTCTCCCGAGCGCTTGCTGGAGACGGTGCAGGGTGACTACGAGAGCCAGGTCGGGGGCTGAGCCGGTGGCACACCAGATACTGGACTCGCCCGTGGGATCCGCCGGTGTTCGGGCCGGCGCCGGTCTGTCCGCCGCACCGGGGGCGGCAGATCCGACCCGGCGGCCCGGGCTGCGCACCCGTTGGTGGGTCGGCTGGCTGTTCGTCGCCCCCGCCCTCGCGGCGTATGCGGTGTTCGTGCTGTGGCCGATCGTCCTCACGTTCGAGTACTCGCTCTACCAGTGGGACGGCGTCGGGCCCTCCACCTGGGTGGGAGTGGACAACTACACGACGGTCTTCACCGATGCCAAGCTCTTTGGCACGATCCTCAACGCGTTCAAGCTGATCCTCTTCTTCAGCGCGATCCCGGTGCTTCTGGGGCTGGCGATCGCCTCGACGATCCGGCGCATCGCCACCAGCCGGCTGGCGCTCGTCGCTCGGACCGTGCTGTTCATCCCGCAAGTCATCCCGCTCGTCGCCGCAGGGATCGCGTGGAGCTGGCTGCTGTCCTCGACCGGCCTGGTCAACCAGTTCCTCGGGTACGTCGGCCTGGACGGCGTGGCCCGGGCCTGGCTCGGCGACTTCACCACCGCCCTGCCGGCGGTCGGGGTGATCGGCGCCTGGGTGCTGCTGGGTCTGTGCACGCTGCTGCTCCTCGCCGGCATGAGCAAGATCGATCCGGCGCTCTACGAGGCCGCGCGGATCGACGGCGCCGGCCCGGTGCGCGAGTTCTTCTCCATCACGGTGCCGAGTCTGCGCCAGGAGATCGGTGTCTGCGTCACCGTCACCGTGATCGCGGCCCTCGCCAGCTTCGACATCATCTACATCGCCACCCAGGGTGGTCCGGGGAACGCGACGATGGTTCCCGGCCTGGAGATCTACTACCAGGCCTTCTCCGACCGGCAGGTGGGCGTGGCCTCCGCGCTGGCGGTGGTGCTCATGGCCCTCGTCCTCGTCTGCATCCTCCCCGTCCAGCGGCTGACGAAGGAGGAGCTGTGATCCTGGGCCGTCGCGAAGCGTGGACCGGTCGGCTGTTCCTCGTCCTGTTGATGGCAGTCACGCTGGTGCCGTTCGTCAGCCTGTTCGTCACCGCCCTGCACCCCTCCGGCACCTATCCGCCGGGCCTGGACTGGCCGAGCAAGCCGCAGTGGGGCAATTTCGCCGACGCGTTCCGGGCGGCCCACATGGCCGACCTGCTGTGGTCGAGCGTACTCATCGTGCTCGGTGTGGTGCCGGCCGCGCTGCTGCTGGGCACGCTGGCCGGGTTCGCCCTGGGGCACTTGCGGATGGCGGGGCGCCGCGTGGTGTTCCTGCTGTTCGTGCTCGGTCTGACGCTGCCCTTCGAGGGCGTCATCACGCCGCTGTACCAGCTGATGCGCGACATGGGCGTCCTCAACACCCGGTGGGCCATCATCCTGCCGCTCATCGGCCTGTTCATGCCCTTCGCCGTGTTCTGGATGCGCGCCCACTTCATCAATCTGCCCGACGACCTGTCAGAGGCCGCCCAGATCGACGGTGCGAACGTATGGCAGCTGTTCTGGCGTATCCACGTCCCGCTGGCCATGCCGGCGATCTCGTCCTTGGCGATCCTGCTGTTCCTGTGGACCTGGAACCAGTTCCTCCTGGCGGTCGTCCTGGTGGACGATCCCGCGAAGCGGACCATGGCCGGTGCGCTCGGCGCCTTCCAGGGCCAGTGGGGAACGGACATACCGTTGCTGTGCGCCGGATCGCTGTTGATCCTGGCCCCCACGCTGATCGTCTTCCTCGTCTTCCAACGCCGGTTCGTATCCGCCTTGCTGCAGGGCTCGTTGAAGGGGTGACCCACATGCCGTTCCTCCACCACGACACGAGCCGGGGCGTTCCGGGTCGTTCCCGAAGACGTGCTGGGACCAGCGCCGCGCCGGTCCACGAGGCGGTCCGCCCCGGTGCCGCGGCACGCGCTCGCACCGCCGGCGCCGAACCGCTCAGCCCGTCGATGGCCATGGCCCGGGTCATGGCAGGTGAGGCGTGACACGCACGGGCCCCGCACGATGGTCGCGGCACCACCTCGACCAGCTCAACGGCGCGCACCCGGCCACCGCACCCGTCGTCGGCGGCCCGCCGCCCCGGGTGCTGCCTGATCACGACATCTGGGACCTGTGGCCGGTGCAGGAGGCGGACGGCTCCACCGCCGTCATCCATGGCAGCGAACTGTGGATGGCACTGTCCGCACCCGCCCTCGGCCACCCCGAACACCGCCACGACCACGCCCGTATCCGGCTGCTCGGCAAGGCCGACCGATGCTGGACGGATCTCGGGAACGTGTTCGCCGACGGCACATCACCGGGCAGCCGGGAATGGTCCGGGTCGGCGGTGCGGCGACCCGACGGCACCGTGTCGGTCTTCTACACCGCCGCCGGCGACCGGGGTGAAACCCGCCGGACGTTCCGCCAGCAAGTCGTCGAGGCGCGACCGAGGCTGGTCACCGGTCAAGGCGCCGTCCGCCTTGAACGACACGTCGAACATCGCGTGATCCTGCGCTCGGACAGTCACACCTACCTGCCCGCCGACGATACGGACGGCGGACCAGGCCGGATCAGGGCCTTTCGCGACCCCGGCTGGTTCCGCGACCCTGCCGACGGGCACGAGCACCTTTTGGTCGCCGCCTCTGTCCCATGGCGCGATCACTTCATGGGAGCCGTCGCGCTCGCCCGGGCGACATCCAACGGCTGGATCCTTCTCCCACCCCTCGTCGTGGCCGAGGGCATCAACCACGAGATCGAACGGCCGCACATCGTCGTCCACCGGTCGCGGTACTACCTCTTCTTCGCCACCACCCGCCACGCGTTCCACCCTCCGGGGTGCGCGCCAACGGGACTCTACGGCTTTGTGGCATCCCACCTGACGGGGCCTTACGAGCCGCTCAACGGCTCCGGACTCGTCCTTCGGAATCCTGTCGAGCAACCGGACCAGGCTTATGCCTGGCTCGTTCTGAACGATCTCCGCGTCGTCGGCTTCGTCAACTACCTCGGCAACGACGGCAGCGACCCCAGGCAGCTGCGAGCGCCGGAGGCGAGAGCCCGGTTCGGAGGGACCCTCGCTCCGATCCTCGACCTCACCCTTGAGGGGGCGCGGGCGTGCGTGACCGGGTGTACGCCGACTCCGCGGGCGGCGACCTGAGCCGTCCGCCGGTTCCCGCACGTGGTCATGCCGCACCAGCGCCGGGCGGTGGCCCGGGACAGATCCAGGAAGAGCCGCGTGCAGTCGGGGTGCTGGCGCCCTTTCACCCGCGCGGAGTCGGCGTGGCCCAGGAGATCCACGGTGTCCCGGGCGACCGCGCCGACCACCTCGTCGCCGCCGTCCGTCACGCCCTCGACGACCAGTGCTGAAAGCGCGGAAAACACTGTCCCCATAAGGGAGTTGATATCCACCACAAGATCATGTTCAAGGGCGGCTACTCCACGTCACCACCGACCACGGGCCAGACCCAGACGTTCGGTGTAACTCCCGATCATGGAAGATGCGTCGATGACCAGTGAGAACGTGTCCGAGTCCGAGGGTGCCGAGTCCGCAAGCGCGGTGTCGGAGAAGACGGTTGACGGTCTGCTGTGTGTGGGGTGGTTCGGTATGGAGCAAGGCGAGTTTGTCCAGGGTGCCGCCTGTTGGGCAGGGTTCGGGCGGAGAAGGGAGCATCGGATGCGGGCTTCTGTGAACTTGCGCTCGTGAGTTGATCGAGTAAGGAGCGCCCGTGTTCGCGGTTGAGTTCGTGGTAGCCGCGAAAGTCGAAGAAGCGCAGGCCGTCGATCACCGCTCCAGACATGATGTCCGGCAGGGTCCATGGGTGGGTGGTGTAGTCGTCCGTTGCCACGCCTTCATGCTCAAGCAGCAGCCCGATCATTCGGTGAACCTCTGCGGTGCCGTCGATCCGCCCAGAGATGTCGATCTGCACCGCCCAAGTGGGGGGATGTCCGATGGCCGCAGTCCATCTCGGCATGCGCCAGCACCGACACCCAGCTGCGCATCCCTCCGCGTCCCCAGGAGCCCGCTCCAAGGCGGCGATGGCCAGCGTGACGGCGTCGGTGACCAGCAGCGCCGTCCGCAGGCGATCGCTGCTCAGTGGTCGCACCCGGCCGGCTCGGCCGCCGTACGGCAACGGCCCGTGAGGTCGTACGCCTCAAGAATCTCCATGATCTCCTTTTTGCTCTCCACACCGTCCAAGACAAACAGGCTGTGTGGTCTGGACGGGCAAGAGGGATCACGCCTCCATCAGCGGGGACATCCCGTGTCCGCCTGCGGAGAACCGATCAGACCGCCTGCAGGGAGCTTTGCATTTGCGCCGCCAATGAGCGGGTGACAAAGGACCGCACGACGAGTAGCGGGTGTGCCACGCCTACGGTCGGTGGAGTGACAGCCCTGGTGGGGGAGTCGCTCGAACCAAGCCGTACTCGACTGGCGTCCGGACTGCGGCCAGTGCCTTGTCGGACAGCTTCTGGCCGTGCGTCAGGGTGGTTACGGCGGCCTTGTAACCGGTGATCACCGCCGCGACAGCGTCCGCTGTCGTCGAGGCCGACGAAGCCCAGATCGGTGATGGCGCCGAGGCCGGCCGCCCGCAGTTTCGCGGGAGCTGGTCGTGACGGCAGGCGGAGAGCCGGCCAGTGGGCGGGGCGGAATCTCGCGAGGGCGGGATGCTTATGGGAGGAGTTCGTGGCCGTTGCGCGGGGCCTGTTCGATCCGACTTGTCCGATGTCTTTGGGGCGCGCACGCTGGTCTCTGAGGACTCTCACCGCGTGAAGAGAGCGCAGGAATGGCCACTTTCGATCAGGAGACCGGTCACTGTGGGTGGTCAACTGAGGCCGCAACGGTCATCGTCGGTGTGAACGGCTTGGTCACCGGCTGGAGCGAGGGGGCTCGACGGCTGCTCGGCCACCGGGCGCCGGAGGTCGTGGGGCGTGCCGCGACCGATCTTCTCCTCGACCGGACGGCACCCGGTATCCCCGGCGTCACCCTCGCCGACTCGCAGGAATGGAGCGGTACGGCGGTACTACGACACCGGGACGGACACGGCGTCGAGGCGACGCTGCACGCTCAGCCGACACTCGGTGGTGACGGCACGCCCCAGGGATTCGTCGTGATCCTCACCACCGGCACCGCACGCTCGGAGCGTGAGCTGCGCATGCTGGAGTGGGCGTTCTCCCAGGCCCCGATCGCGCTCTCCTTCCACACCACGGCGTCCGGCGCGGCGCGGCTCAATCCCGCCACGCGCATCGCGGGGCGACTCTCCGGGGCCGGGGCCGGGGACGACGGGCACGCGGCCGCCCCGGCCGATGACGACTTCCTCCAGTGCGTCCGCACGGTCGCCGAGCAGGCCGTCCCCATGCGCTACGAGACCTTCGCCCCCGAGCCGCCCTCCGCTGCCGCCTCCGCCCGGCAGCGGTCCTCGGTCATCGAGCTGTGGCCGGTGTGGGATCCCGGCACCGGCGAGGTCGTCGGCGTGGGCACCGCCGCGTTCGACAGCACCGACCAGCACGCCGCCCGCCAGCGGCTGGCCCTGCTCCAGGAGGCGGGCGCCAGCATCGGCACCACCTTGAACGTGTCCCGCACCGCGCAGGAACTGGCCGATCTCGCCGTCTCCCGGCTCGCCGACTTCGTCAGCGTGGACCTGCTCGACTCGGTGCTGCGCGGCGAGGAGCCGGAACCCGGCCCGGTCGACGCGGCCGTGGTCCTGCGCCGGGTCGCCCACCAGTCCCGCGCCGAGGGAGTGCCGGAGGCCGCCATCGATCTGGGCGGGAGGGACACCTACCCCCCGTTCTCCGCCCCCGCCCGCTGTCTGGCCACCGGCCGCCCGGTGCTCACCGGGGCGGACGACCCCGACTTCGTCCGCTGGATCGCCGGGCACGACAGGCGCACGGCCGCCGTCGAGGAGTACGGCTTCCACTCCCTCATGGCCACTCCGTTGCGCGCCCGCGGCAGCACCCTCGGCGTCGCGGTCTTTGTGCGCGGGACGGGCTCCCCGCCCTTCGAGCCGGACGACCTGATCCTGGCCAGGGAACTTGCCGGCCGGGCCGCAGTCGGTGTCGACAACGCCCGCCGCTACACCCGCGAGCGCACCACAGCCCTCACCCTCCAGCGCAGTCTGCTGCCCCGGGAGCTGCCCAAGCAGGCCGCTGTCGAGGTGGCCCACCGCTATCTGCCGGCCGGCACGGGCGCGGGTGTCGGCGGTGACTGGTTCGACGTCGTCCCGCTGTCCGGCACCCGCGTCGCACTGGTCGTGGGGGACGTCGTCGGACACGGCGTCCACGCCTCCGCCACCATGGGCCGGCTGCGCACCGCGGTGCGCACCCTCGCCGACGTCGACCTGCCCCCGGACGAGCTCCTCACCCACCTCGACGACCTGGTCATCCACCTCTCCACGGACCGGGACGACGAGAGCGTCCCGGACGAGCCCTACCTCGTCACCGGCGAGATCGGCGCGACCTGTCTCTACGCCGTCTACGACCCCGTCTCCCGTATCTGCACCCTCGCCAGCGCCGGCCACGTTCCGCCCGTCGTCGTGCTGCCCGACGGTACGGCCAGCGTGGTCGCGCTCAGCCCCGGTCCGCTCCTGGGCGTGGGTGGGCTGCCCTTCGAGTGCACCGAGGTGGAGCTGCCCGAGGGCAGCCTGCTCGCCTTCTGCACCGACGGGCTGATCGAGACACGCGACGGTGACATCGGCGTCGGGCTGGAACGGCTCTGCCAGGTCCTGACGAGCCCGCTGCCGTCACTGGAGGTCATCTGCGACACCGTCCTGAACGCCCTGCTGCCCCAGACGCCCTCTGACGACGTCGCCCTGCTCCTGGCGCGCACCCGCGCCCTGCACGCCGACCAGGTCGCCGCCTGGTCCCTGCCGGGCGACCCGGCGATCGTGGCCGACGCCCGCGCCCAGGCATCCCGCCAGCTGGCCGCCTGGGGGCTGGAGGAAGCCGCGTTCGTCACCGAGCTGGTAGTCAGCGAGCTGGTCACCAACGCCATCCGTTACGGGGCCGTACCCATCGGACTGCGCCTGATCCGGGACCGGACCTTGATCTGCGAGGTGTCCGACGCCAGCAACACCGCCCCCCATCTGCGCCGGGCCCGCACGTATGACGAGGGCGGGCGTGGGCTGCACATGGTCGCCCAGCTCACCCAGGGCTGGGGCACCCGCCAGAGCGCCGAGGGCAAGACCATCTGGGCCGAACAACCCCTCCCGGCCGGCTGACATGGCAGAGCGCAGCAACACCCCCGGCGCCGGCGACGGCACCCGCACGCTCGGCCTGCTCTACCCGCCGGCCGGCCGCAACCGCGAGTACACGGCCATGCAGCTCGCCTTCGTCGGCGGGGCCGCCGAGTCGGCCGCCCGGCACGGCTACGACTTGCTGCTCTCGCCCGACGGCTCGCACGAGACCCCCTCGTTCCTGCGGATGGTCACCGACCGGCGGGTGGACGGCGTGATCGTCATGGAGATCCGCCGGGAGGACGACCGGGTCGAGTACCTGGCCGAGACGGGCTTTCCCTACGTCACCATCGGCCGCAACCGCCGCGCCGACGAGACCGGCTGGGTCGACCTGGACTTCGCCGGCCTGGCCGCCCGCTGTGTCCAGCACCTCGCGGACCTCGGCCACACCAGGATCGCCTTCGTCAACCGTTCCGAGCAGCTGTTCAGCAGCGGCTACGGCTTCGCCCGGCTCGGCGACGAAGGCTACACCGAGGCGATGAAGAAGCTGCTGCTCACCCCCCGCGCCTACGTGTGCGGCGACGACCTCGCCTCGGGGGAGGAGGTCGTGGAGCGCATCCTGCGGGACGACCCGGCGACCACCTCCCTGGTCACCCAGAACGAGGCCGCGCTGGAGGGCATCTACCGCGGGCTGATCCGGCACGGCCGCCGCGTCCCGCGCGACTTCTCGGTCGTCGGCGTGGCCGCCAGCCCCTGGGCCGAACAGGTGAACCCGCCGCTGACCGCCGCCGAGATACCCGCCAAGGAGATGACCCGGGTCGCTGTCGACCTGATGATGCGGCGCCTGCACTCACCCGACACACCCGCCCGCCACGTCCTGCTGAGACCCCTGATCACCCTGCGGGCAAGCACGGGCCGCTGCCAACCGGCGCCCGGCTCGGAACCCGAGCCCGAATTCCCCGATTTCGACATCGATTTCTGATACGCCGGTCTCCGCACCCCGATGGCCCACCCCAGGAGCAGCACATGTCGTACCCCGTCGACCGCCGCGGCTTCCTGCGCACCGCGGGCGCCACCGCCGCCCTCGGCCTCGGTGGCGCCCTGAGCTCCTGCGGCTCGTCCGCCTCGGGCCCGACCACCCTGACCTGGTGGGACTATTTCACCCTGGACAACTTCCAGCCCGGAATGAGACGCCTGATCAGCGACATCGAGGCCGGAGTCCCACACGTGAAGATTCATCGGCGGACCTTCCCGTTCGCCGAGCTCGATCGTCAGCTCGCCCTGGCGGCGATCTCCGGCGACCTGCCCGACATCGCCATCGTCGACAACGTCGCCATGAACACCCTCGGTGGCAACAACCTGCTCGCCGACCTCACGAGCCGGGTCGAGAAGTGGGGCCAGGCCGGCCACTACTTCAAGGGCCCCTGGGGCGGCTGCCAGGTCGGCGGAAAGACCCTTGGCATCCCCAACAACAGCAACTGCCTCGCCCTGTACTACAACACCCGGATGCTGAAGACCGCCGGAGTCGGGCCCCCCACCACCTGGGACGAGCTGGCCTCCGTCGCCCACCGGCTGACCAGCGGGGACCGCTACGGCCTGGCCCTGAGCGCCATCAAGACCGAGGAAGGCGTCTTCCAGTTCCTGCCGTTCCTGTGGCAGGCGGGCGGCGACCTGAACACCTTCGCCACTGACGGCGCCACCGCCCTGTCCTTCCTCCATGACCTGATCGCCAAGGGGTCCCTGTCCGAGCAGTGCGTGGGCTGGACGCAGCAGGACGCCAACACCCGCTTCCTCAACCAGCGCGCCGCCATGCAGATCAACGGCCCCTGGCAGATCCCCACCCTGAAGAAGGCGAACTTCGACTGGAACGTCGTCGCCCTGCCCCGCGACAAGGCCGCCGCCTCCTGCCTGGGCGGGGAGAACTGGGTGGTCATGGCGAGCAGCAAACACATCGACAAGGCCTGGGAGGTCCTCAAGTACACTCAGCGCCCGTCGGTGCTGGTGCCCTACCTGCTGTCCTTCGGCGACCTCCCCTCCCGCAAGGACCTCGCCGGCCAGGGCATCTGGGCGTCCGACCCGGCCCTGCGCCTCTTCCTCAGCCAGCTGGGCGTGGCCCGTCCCCGTCAGTACGGCCGCCACTACGCCGACGCCTCCCAGGCCGTCGCCGAGGCGGAGCAGGCCGTGCTCACCGGGTCCGCCTCCTCGACCGATGCCGCACGCACGGCTGCCGCCAAGATCGACAAAGCGCTGGGCAACAAATGAAAGCCGGCCCCTCTCCGTCCGCACGCCGTCGCCGCGCCGGCTACCTGTTCTGCCTGCCAGGGATGACCTTCCTCGCGTTCTTCCTGGCCTACCCGCTCTGCTACAACGTCTGGACATCCGTCCACGACGTCGAACTGGGCCAACTCCTCGGCGGCCACCAGCGGTTCAACGGCCTGGAAAACTACCGGGCCGTTCTCGACGACCCCGCCTTCTGGCACTCCGCACGCCTGTCACTGCTGTTCACCCTGGGCTCGCTGCTGCTGCAGTTCACGATCGGCTTCGCCCTCGCCCTGCTCTTCGCCCACCCCTTCCCCCTGGGCGGCCTGCTGCGCTCGCTGCTGCTGGTGGCCTGGCTGCTGCCCCCGGTGGTCAGCGGCACCCTCTTCCGCTGGATGCTGGACGCGGAATCGGGCGCGTACAACGCCCTGCTCGGCGCCGTCGGCCTGGGCACCCTCTCGCACGACTGGCTCACCGACCCCTCCACCTCCCTGGCCGGGGTGGTCTTCGCCAACGTCTGGGTGGGCGTGCCCTTCAACATGCTGCTGCTCCTGGTCGGCCTGCACACCATCGACCCCCAACTGCACGAGGCCGCCGCCCTCGACGGCGCCGGCGCCTGGCAGCGCTTCCGCCACATCACTCTCCCGCTGATGCGGCCGGTCTCGGTGACGGTCCTCCTCCTCGGCCTCGTCTACACCTTCAAGGTCTTCGACATCGTCTTCGTGATGACGGGCGGCGGCCCCGTCGACGCGAGCCGCGTGCTCTCCCTCTACGTCTACGAGGTCTTCTTCACCTCCTTCCGCTTCGGCGAGGGCGCCGCGGCCGGTCTTCTCCTGCTCGTCGTGCCGCTGCTCGCGGGCGTGTGGTACGTACGACGGCTGCGGCGCGAGGAAGAGACACCGGCCGGAGGCACGGTATGAAACGGCCCCGCCACCCCTGGCTGCTCACCGCGATCGCCACCGCCGTCACCGCGGCCTTCCTGCTGCCGGTGTACTGGATGGCGAAGACCAGCCTCACGCGCCCCGACCGTATCCTGGCCCCGACCCCGCAGTGGGCACCCGCCCCGGTCACCGGCCGGAACTACACGCAGGCACTGGGCTACACGGGACTGACCAGGGCCCTGCTCAACAGCCTGGTCATCTCCTGCGGAGTGGTGGCGCTCACCCTGCTCCTCGGCGTCCCGCTCGCCTACGCGCTCGCCCGCGTGCGGATGCGGGGTTCGGGAACGATGGTGCTCGCGCTGCTGGTCGCCCAGTTGCCGCCCGCCATCGTGCTGGCGGCACCGCTGTTCATCCTCGAACGCCGGGCCGGGCTCACCGACACCTACGTGGGCCTGATCGCCGCCGACACGACCCTCACCCTGCCCTTCACAGTGATCGTGCTGCGGCCCGTACTGCGCACCGTGCCACCGGAGTTGGAGGAAGCCGCCCAGATCGACGGCTGCGGCCTGCCGGGCGTACTGCTGCGCGTGGTCCTGCCGCTCATGGTGCCCGGCGTGGTCGCGGCGGCCGCACTGTCGTTCCTGATCGGCTGGGGGGAGTTCCTGTTCGGGCTCACGCTCGCCGGGGGACCCGACGTCCAGCCCGTCACCGTCCTGCTCAACTCCTTCGTCGGGCAGCACGGGACCTCGTGGGGTGCCCTGATGGCCACCGCCACCCTCATCAGCCTCCCCGTGGTCTGCGTCTTCGCCGTCTTCCAGCGCTTCATCGTCGGCGGTCTCACCGCGGGCAGCGTCAGGGGCTGACGCGTCATGTCCTGCCTGCACCCCCGCGCCTACCAGACCTTCGTGGCGCCGCCCGCGCCGCCGGACCGACGGCCCCCTGGCTGTCACCCCCTCCCCGTCCCGGAACCGCCGTTGTCCTGCACCTCGGACAGAGGTGCAGGACAACGCTCGATGTCCGAAGACGGGAGCATGTGGGGCGGTAGTTGACATGGCCGACCGATCGAAACCGCATCAACGCTCAGAACTCCCCAGCGACCCGACCGTCGACCGCGCGGCCGCAATGGCTACCGTCCACTGCCTGCTCAATCCAGGCGGAGGCTCCGCCGCCAACGTCGACCGGACCTTCGCGGTGAAACGCCTCCGCACAACCGCTGCACAGCACCTGAAAGTTGCGAGTTCAGGCGGGGCGTCCGTCGACCTCAGGTACATCTCGCTTCGGCAGCCGCCACCCTGGCCTGACAGCACCCCGCCGTCCGGGCCCCTCGGTACCCGGGCGGCGCAGTGTGGGTGCGAGCCTTACCCGGTCACGAACGTGGCCAGGCTCTGCGCGGGCAACTGCGCGGTGAAAGAGCCGTTCGACACACTGATCCTGCTCTGTGACGCGAGGGTCCTGCTGGCGTCCGTCAGCCACCAAGACACGCCGGACGAGGCGTTGTTCTGCAGGACGAACTGCTGACTCACCTGCGAGGTCCCCTTGTTGACGGCGACGATGACCACCTGGGAGCCGCTCCCCTTGTACGCCGAGACGTAGACGTTTGACTGCGGATTCGCGGTCACGGCGATCCGCACGTGCCCTGGACGGACGTACTTCGAGAAGTGCGCCATAGCGGCACCGCGTTTGCTGATCCGCCCGTCCTCGCGCATGGGCCCGTAGCTGCGCCGGATGTACCACCACACGTACGCCTGGAACTCCGCATCCACCATCGCGCGGTGGACGTGTTCCCCCACGTCCAGAGCCTGCGGCCAAAGGTCGGCCGAATCGCTGCTGTTGGGGTAGTAGACCTCGGTCATCCACAGCTCCTTGCCCGCGCCCTTCTGCTTGAAGAGGGGGTAGGGGAAGTCCTGGAACGAGGTGCCGTAGAGGTGCGCCCCGAGAATGTCGAGGTTGGCGAGGGCCGCGGGGTCGTTGAGGATCGGGTCGGAGAAGCTCTTGACGTACTGGAAGGACTCCGGAGCAATGACCTTGGTGGTGATCGAGCCGGCGTTCTCCCGCAGGAACCTGGTCATCTCGGTCGGAGTCCACCAGGTCCAGTCGTATGCGTAGTCGGGCTCGTTCTGCACGGAGATGGCGTACAAGTTCACGCCGTTGCTCCGCATGAAGGTGACGAAATCGTTGAGGTGCTGCGCGTAGGCGCCGTACATGTCGTACCGGAGGCGCTTCGCGTCGGTCTGCTGGCCGTGAACGAAGGTCTCCACCATCTGAGCGGGGGGATTCCAGGGCGAGGCGAAGACCGTGGCCCCGAGCTCGATCGCCCGCTTCGCCGTCGCGACCTCACGGCTCCAGTTCGCCTTGTCCTCCGAGACGAAGATTCTCAGCATGGAGAAGCCGAGCTGTCCTTCGCCGTTGCCGAATGCCGTCTCGCGCTGGGCAGCTGTCAGGTCGCCGATCCACAGCGGATGGTTCATGCCTCCGAATCCCCGGATCGTCTGCCGGGTCGCCGAAGGGTCGATGGTGACGGCGGCTGCCAGGGACGCGGCGCGAGGCGCTCCCACTGCCGGTGCCGCGGCCGCGAGGACCGGCAGGGCGCTCATGGTCGCCAGGACGGCCCGGCGACTGAGAAGCATCGGACCTGTGTTGCCGGACTCGCTACGGTGCGACGACATTGCTCCTCCATCTGGACGTGACGCTGATGTGGGCTTCCTCGTCTGTGCTTCGTTGCTCCGACGTCATTCCACTTGCGTGACCCCCGGCTGGGCGTCGCAGACCATGCGTCACCGACATGGGCAGCTAGCACCTCGCCGGGGGTGTCCGCCCAGCACCGAAACTTTCGAGACACGACTTGATGAGGCACGCCTAGGAGCGAGGTGCAACGGATTCGCGGAGGCGGACTGCAGTGCAATCTGACTAAATCTGACGTGCCGGATGTAGTGGGAGCGCTCCCTCCTTCGTCGAATATTTCGATGCTGTAACCGATCGTGGGCGGTGTAGGGACCGTAGGATCACCACCTTCCGGCGTCAAGGCTTCGGGAACCCTTGGCCCGTCCGCCGAGCACAGCGCCATCGTCGAGCGGCCCGCCCGGGGGCCGACAGGTTCCGCTTCCCGCTATTGGCCTATCCGTCCTTGCCGCTCGTTGGCCGCAGCATCTGGTGGGGCAGGGGATGAGCTTGGCTCGGCAGCGTGCTGTTCCGAAGAACCAGAACAACCCGGTTTACCTGGTGCTACCGGTTCCTGGCCCTTTGCTGGGCCCCGGGCGCCCACCCGGCGTGATACCGGCCGGGACGAGGGAGACGCTCGTGGGTGAGTGCACTACGGCCGGGTAGGAAGGCCAGCGGCATCGCGTGACGTGTGCGGTTGTGGCGGGCTCAGTCGCGGCCGCCGCGTACTGGGGGTGGGCAGGGGCGTCCGGAAATTCGGGCTTCCAGGATGCTGACGGCCGCCCGGCTCCTGTGGAAGCCCAGGCCGACGGCCCGGACTCCATGTGGGAGCTCTACCACGCCGCCCTCCGCCTGCGCCGGGAGCACCCCGCCCTCGGCGATGGCCCCCTGACCTGGCTGGACGACACCCGCACTGGAGTCCTCGTCTTCCACCGCAAAGCTGGCTTCCTGTGCGTGGTCAGCCTCTCGAACGAGCCGTACCAACTGCTCGAACACTTCGACCCTGGTGACCAGCGGTCCCGTCGAAGACAACCGACTGCCCCGGACCAGGCAGCCTGGCTCACCCTGTAGCGAGCCACACGCCGAAAGCCCCGGGGCCGCCAATGTGCCGCCCGGCTCCGGGCCGCGACCGATCGCATCAGCCTTGCCCGACACTCGGCTCCCGTCGGACGCACGCCGGACTTCTGCCGGGGTGGCTTGGGTATCCCCGCGGAAGCCGAGCGGCAGTGAGTGGTCAGTCGGTCCCGCGTTCCTGCCCCGTGCCGGGGTCCAGCAGTCGGCGGATGCGCTTGTACTCTTCGGCCATCTCCGGGGTGGCGAGGATGTCGTCGAGGTTGGCGGTGACCTTGTGGTCGATGTCCTCGATGGAACGGATAGCGAGTTCGTAGAACTCGCCGCGTCGGTTCTTCTCCAGGTAGCTGTGCCAGTGCTCCAACGCTTGGATGGCGGTGAGGACTCCGGCGTCCCGACCATCCTCGACCAGGATGCCGTCATAGATCGTTGCCAGCGCGTCGTGCAGCTCGGCGGCGCTGTTCGTCAGGACTGTTTGCGCAGGCGTTGGTCAGTGTCGCCCGGGCCCCAAGCCCCGCCCCGGTCAGCAGCCGGGAGGGGGCTCGACGCGGCGCGGCAGGCGCGCCGCGCCGCGCCGTTGCCACAGCCGGCCGAATAGGGCGACTGTGGGGCTAGAAGGTGGGGAGTTCGCCGCCGTCGACGACGAGGTTCACTCCGGTGATCCACTGGGCGCGGTCGGAGGCGAGGTAGGCGACGGCTTCGGCGACGTCGCGCGGGTCTCCCGGTCGGCCGAGGGGGACGGCTGAGGTCGTTGCTTGCAGGGGAACGCCCAGGGCGTCGGCGAAGGTCTGGCGGACCGCGTCGGCGCCGGGGGTGAGGACGTTGCCGGGCATGATGGTGGCGACGCGGATTCCGGCCGGGGCGAGCTCGGCGGCGAGCGCTTTGCCGTAGGCGTTGAGCGCGGCCTTGGCGGCGGCGTAATGGGCCAACGGTGGCGCCGGCAGAACGGCCGACCCGGAGGAGATGTTGACCACGACGCTGCCGGCACCGGAGGCGCGCAGCGCCGGCAGCAGCGCACCGGTGACCCGCACGGTGGACAGGTAGTTGACGTCGAGGGCATCGATCCACTCCTCGTCGGGGATCGAGCCGATCCCGCCGAGGTGGGTGCGGGCGGCGCCGGCGTTGTTGACCACGATGTCGACGCCGCCGAGGGCCTCGAGCGCGGTGGTGGTCACGGTCTGCACGCCGTCCGGCGTGCTGACGTCGCCCGGGAGGAAGGTCGCGGCCTGCGGCGTCTGGTCGGTGGCGCTGCGTGCGATGGCGACGACGGTCGCACCGCCGTCGAGCAGCCGCTGCGCGATGGCGGCGCCGATGCCGCGGGAGCCGCCGGTGACGATCGCGCGCTTGCCGGCGAACTCGGTGGGATCGGGAGAGGCAGGAGTTTTGAACATGCGGTCCACAATACATGTTCTGGACCGAACGTCCAGAACGTTTTGGAACTTCCGTTCAAAACCGCGTATCCTGGAGACATGGGGCGCCCACGAAAGTTCGATGAACACGAAGTGCTGGTCGCCGTGCGCCGACAGTTCAACGAAACCGGCTACCACGGCACCTCGGTCGATGACCTCTCCCGCGTGACAGGACTCAGCAAAGGCAGCCTCTACGGCGCCTTCGGCGACAAAGAGGCCCTGTTCCGGCGAGTTTTCGAGGAGTACTGCGAAAGCTCCGACCAGAGCGCCGCGGCTCGAGTCGAAGGCCCACAGGAACAGGCGCTCGACCGCTTGCGCGCCTGGCTTACCGCGCCGGAGGGCTGCCCCGACCGGCGCGGCTGCCTGCTGGCCAAGACCACCGCCGAGCTGGCGTGGGAGGACGAGGCCATCGCGGCCCGATCGCTTGCGGCCTACCAAACGCTGCTCGAGAGCTGCCGCCTGCTCGTCGAGCAGGCACAGCGCGCCGGACAGATCGATCCGGCCGCCGACCCGACGGCACTCGGCGGGCTCGTCCTTGCTACGCATCGCGGACTCGAGGCCCTACTCAAGGCGGGGATGGACACGACGACGCTGAACCGCATCGCTGACGCGGCGATCGACAGCATCACGCTCAACCCCACGCGCACTCGCGCCTAAGATGCCCTCCGCTTTCCGAACGTGATCGCTTGGTTCGGGACGGGTGGGCATAACTCTCTTTCGGGGCGGGAGAGATGGACGTGGTTGGTCCGCTCGTCTGGCTCGTGGAGGTCGTTGGTGGCGTCGGCGCTCGGTCTGCTGGAGGCCAGGGAGAAGAGGGTCCGGGAGGAGATCGCGGAAGGAGGCCGAGCGGGTGCAGGCCGCGCTCAGCGAGGCCGAAGCCGTGCTTCAGCGCCTGGTGGATGCCCTGGTGACGGTGACCGAGGTGCCGGCCGGTCCGCCTTCGGTGATGGCGGAGCCGCCGGGCACGGCGGTGCCCGGTTCGATGGTGCCCCGGCGGGAGACGGGCATGGCGGCGACCGCCCTCGCGCCGGACTACCAGCGGATCCTGGCGGTGCTGGAGTCGGAAGCGGGCCGGGAGGGCATGCGCTGCCAGCAACTGGCCCTCGCGCTGGGACTGGAGGTCATCCCGGCGAAGGTCGAGGGACTGCGATCGAGGCGAAACGCCTGGCGGAACGAGGGTGGGCACTCCAGGTGCGGCCAGGAGTATTCATCGCTTCCTCGGTGTAGGCCCTCTGACGCAGGCCGGCCGGCGTCCGGCCAGGCGACCGATCATGAGCATGGTCATCGACCACAGCACCATGGCCTCGTGCATGGCCGGCAGCGTCTCGTAGCCGCGCACCAGGCGACGCGAGCGCATCAGCCAGCTCAGGGTGCGCTCACCACCCACCTGCGCGGCAGCACCACGAACCCCGTCACGTCATCAGGCCGTTTGACGATCTGAAGGGTGAGCGGGAGTTTCTCGCGGGCCCAGCCGACCAGGCTCCCGGCGTATCCGCCGTCCGCCCGGACGAGACCGACGGAGAAGTACTGGCGTCGTAGCCGCTCGAGCAGAGGCACGGCGGCGTCGCGGTCCTGCACGCTCGCCGCACTCACCGGCACGGCCAGAACCAGGCCGAGGCAGTCCACCACCAGGTGACGCTTGCGGCTGCCCACCTTCTTCCCGCCGTCCCAGCCGGACGTCGACCGCGGGATGTTCACCGCCGCCCGCACCGACTGGGAGTCCACGATCGCGGCCGTCGGGTCCACCGTTCGGCCCTCCTTCTCCCGGACGCGGTCGCGCAGCCGGTCGTTAAGTTCAGCGAGCAACCCCGTGACCTGCCAGCGGCAGGCGAAGGCATGCACGCGCCGATACGGCGGAAAGTCCGCGGGAGGTTGGCCCACTTCACGCCGTTGTCCACGACATAGCGCACCGCGTCGAGCATCACGCGGTGGCAATAGCCCTCCGGCCGCCCGCCCCGCTCCTCCAGCCAGGCCGGAACAAGCAGCAGTGGCCGCACGACCCGCCACTCCGCCTCCGTCATGTCGCAGCCATAACTCGCGCTGCGGTCCGGCCCGTCCGCCGCGTTGCCGAACCTGTGCGCGAGGCAGTCAGACGACGGTGGCACCGAGTTGGACTCCACGCACGCGGACGCGAAAGACTGCGGCAACAGGGCCTCCTGGTACTCGGTTGGGATCGCACCCCCGAACTACCAAGAGGCCCTGCTGCCATGCCTCGACTCTCACACCATCACCCGATCAGCAACCCTGTTCGACCAGCCCAGCCCCGTGATCGATAAGCGGATAGCGTCTCATGCCAGCACCGCTGACCAGGATGGATTCAGGCTATACAGGGCGGCATGCCCCACGCGGTTTGGCGGCCCACCGCCAAGCCGCGCCACGGTCGGCGGCACCAACCCGGTGGTGTCGGCCGGGCCGGTACCGGCTGCGGTCACCTCAGCGCCCCACCACTCGCCCCCGGCCTGCTGGATCCAGGACGGCCTTCGGAGACGGGCCGTGGTCTCGGACATAGACGGTGACTCGCGCCCCGTTGACATGGGTTGTTCCGTACTCGCGGAAGTAGCGCCGCAGGGTGCTTGTTTTCGCTTCCTCCTGCGGGTCGGCCGGCGAGTGCGCACCCTCGGCGCTGACCACGACGATCCGGTCGAAGTCCAGCATGCGTGCCGCTATGTCCCGGGCGGGAAGCTCGATACCCGCCAGTGTGTCCGACGAAACGGGATCCTGCGCCAGGGCGAGATCGGTCAGGAGTCGGGTGTCCTCGGGGTACGCCGCGGTCAAGATCCGGTGCTGGCCCGCGAGGTAGAGCAGCCCGTCGCCCGGACGGCCTTCCTCGCCGACGGCGGCGCCGATGGCGGTGGCGTCATTGCTCCGGCTCTGGGGCGTTCGCAGCGAAAGACTCGGCTGGACGAGCGCGGCCAGTGCCGCGACCGCCGCGATCCACACGATGCGGGAAGACGGCCGCCGCCGGTGGAAACGGTCCATCCAGGCGCCCAGCAGCAAGGCGATCCCGATATTGCTGAACAGCACGTACCGGTCGACGAAAAGTGGCTTGACCAGTGAGGCGATCAGCAGCAGAAGGCCCGGAAGCACAAGAATCGGCACAGCCAGCGCGGCAAGCCGCACGGGCCCCCTCCCCGCCAGGGGCGCTCGGGCGCACGCCACGCCCACGACCGCCGCAACCAGGAAATAGCGAAGCCGCACCGGTGCGCCGATCCAGGACACCTGCTCCGACTGCCCCGCACTACAGATCGCCAGCGGCAGCAGTCCACCCACCACGCCCGCGGCAGCCACACTCCACGCCCTCAGCACCGGCCGTGGAACACGGGAGACGACCAGTGTGACGCCGTGTGCGACCAGGGCGAGGACCGCGAACTCATGCAGCAGACAGGCCAGCAGCATGGTGGAGCCGTAGACCGCCCACCGCCACCGGGCTCGCTGCGGGACGCTGACCACGAGCAGATAGGTGGCCCAGGTGACCAGGGCACAAACCATGGCGTACGAGCGGCCTTCCTGCGCGTACTTCTGCACCTGGGGTAGGAGCGGGAACACCAGCCCGGCCAGCAGCCCGGCACGCGGCCCCGCCAGGCGCAGCCCCAAGAGCCCGACTCCGCTTGCCGCCGCGGACATGGCCAGCACGGACGGCAGCCGCAGCGTCAGCAGTCCCCTGCCGAAGAGACCGAAGATCTCGTGCATCACGGTGTAGTACAGGGCATGGACCAGATCGACGCGCTGGGCGGTGTGCCATATCTGCGAAAGGTCGCGGTGCGCGAGCTGATAGGTGACGGACTCGTCCCCCCACATGGTGTTCTGCCGGCGGATGCCCCAGAGCCCCACAGCGATGGCCAGCATCAAGGGCGCGACGACGACAACGGATCGGGCCGGGCCCGGTGAGGGGTGCAGGACCGGTGCGCGAGGGGAGAGCGTCCTGGCGACGGCGAGGGCGCGTTCATCAACGGACATCGGCGGCAGGACCTTTCAGCAGCGGCGAAGAGAACTCCTCCGCCAGCGTGCCGAGACCCCGTTGACCGGTTGCTGATCCAACCTGACCGGCCGATCAGGAAACCGGGCCGGCGCTGTGCCAGGCTGCACCCCATGCGCATCCTGGTGATCGAAGACGAGGCGGACCTCGCCCACACCCTGCACACCGGGCTGACCGCCGAGGGCTACAGCGTCGACCTCGCCCACGACGGGCGACAGGGACTGTGGATGGCCCGGACCGGCGAATACGCCCTCGTCGTACTGGACTTGATGCTGCCCGGACTCAACGGCTACAAGGTCTGCTCCCAGTTGCGTCGGGAGGGCAACGCGACCCCCATCCTGGTCCTCACCGCCAAGGACGGGGACTGGGACCAGGCCGAGGCCCTGGACACAGGGGCTGACGACTACCTGGCCAAGCCCTTTTCCTACACGGTGCTCGTCGCACGGCTGCGGGCCCTGGTCAGACGCGCCGCCACGATCGCCCCGCCCGTCCTCGCCGTGGGCGATCTCTCGTTGGACGTCGCCGGCCGGGTCTGCCGCCGGGCCGGGACCCGGGTGGATCTCACACCCCGGGAGTTCGCCGTGCTGGAACTGCTGGCCCGCCGGGCGGGCCAGGCGGTGTCCAAGACGGATCTGCTCTATCACGCGTGGCCCGACGAGGCCGAGGACCCCAACCTGGTGGAAGCGCGCGTCAGTTCCCTTCGCAAGAAGGTGGACGCCGCGTTCGGCCGGCAGTCTCTGCAGACCGTGCGGGGCACCGGCTACCGACTGGTGGATGACCGTGAACGCGACTGAGTGGCGACGGCGCTGGTGGCCGCGTTCGGTACGAGCCCGCACGGCCCTGGCGGCCGCCCTGGCCGCCGCCGTTGTCCTGGTCGGCATCGGCTGGTGGATGCACCAGGAGGTCTACCGCCAGAGCATGTCCATCGCCGAACAACGTGCCGAACGGAACCTCGCCGCTCTCGTCGATCAACTGCGGGACGGTTCGGTTCCCGGTCCCAGAAGCGCCGCGCCGTACGAAGTCGTCGCGACCGGCCGACGCACCGCCGTCGCCACCGGCGGAGCCATGCAGGACTTCGACCCCCGCCACCGCCATGTCCTGCCTGCCCCACCCGCGCTCTCCACCCCGACACCACATGACGGTGACGGCTTCGGTTATACGATGCGGCCCCTGCGCATACCGGAGCGCCGCGACTACAAACCCCAGTACGGATACGACCTGGCCGGCAAGACCTACACGGTCCTGTACAACGACATCTGGGCCGGTGAACTGGGCAAGGACAAGGCCGCTGCCCTGGGCGTCACCGTGGACGCCACGCTGCGGGCCTATGTGCTGGTGCTCCCGGACACCGCGGAGGAGATCGCCGGCACCACCGACGACTTGCTGCTGCGGGCCGGTCTCGTAGGCCTTGTGCTGATCGCCGCCATCGCCTACGTCACCGTCCGCATCGCACTGCGGCCGGTCGAGGCCATCCGTGTCCTCACCGCCTCGGTCACGCCGAGCGATCCGCGCCAACGCGTCACCGTCCCCGCCACGGGACACGAGATCACCGCCCTGGCCACCACCATCAACACCACCCTCCAGCGTCTCGACGACGCCGCCGCCCAGCAGCGCCGCTTCGTCGCGGACGCCGCCCACGAACTGCGCAGCCCCCTCACCACCCTGCTGGCCAGCCTGGAGGTCGCGCTCGCCTACCCGGACCGCACGGACTGGCCCGCCACGGCCACCACCGCCGCACGGCAGACCCGCCGTCTCCAGGCACTCGCCGAAGACCTCCTGCTCCTCGCCCGCCTCGACACCCGCGCCCCGGCAGCGGACCCCGAAACCGTCGACCTGACCGCCCTGGGCGCTCGGCTGACCGAGCAATACCCGCTCGGTGAAAGGCCGTTGACTTTCACCTGCGACGGCACCACACCCGCACTCGTCCACGGGAACCACGACGAACTCGAACGGCTGCTGCGCAACCTCCTCGACAACGCCGCCCGGCACGCCGCACACCGCATCCAGATCACCGTCCGGAACGAGGACGACCGGGTCGTCCTCACGGTGCACGACGACGGACCGGGCGTGCCGCCCAAGGACGCCGAGCGCATCTTCGAACGCTTCGTCCGGCTCGACGACGCCCGCTCCCGCGATCGGGGCGGCACCGGCCTGGGGCTCGCCATCGCCCGCGACCTGGCCCACCGCCACCAAGGCACCCTCACCCTCACCCCCCGGACCCTCGGAGCATGCTTCCAACTACGCCTCCCCCGAGCCCCCACTCCAGCCGAGAAATGACGCGCTTCACCCCGGGAGCCCGTCGGAACCGGAAGACCACCAGATGACCACGCCCACCGCCCCCGCCGCAGAGACGATCAGACGGTCAAACGTGCTGAGTCGATCAAGGAACACCAAGCCCGCCGAGCATAAACGCCAAGCTGAGCAGTTCCTGGGCGCTGCCTCGTCAGCGTTGCATTTTCGGGAGGTGTTAGTTCGGGCCATAGGACCGAACCCGAACAACGCCTGAGCCGCTACTCCTGGAGTGAATCCGGACTGCTGACGGACCCCAGCCCCGGAGCGACGTACGACTACGCACCCACCCCGCGCCCGGTCCTGGACCGCGCCCTGCGACTGAAAAGTGTCACCGAACGCAACGGCGTCCCGCTGCGCGCCGCCGCCCTGCACTACCCCTTCGGCCACTCGGAGGTCGCGAGCGTCCTGACCGGCGCGCGCAGCGCCGACGAGGTGCGCGACACAGTGGAGCAGCTACGGCACCCGCTCCCGACAGCCATGTGGGACGACCTGCGCGCCGAGGGACTGCTCACCCCGGACAGCCCGACCCCCACCGCCCAGGCAGCGTCGACCGGGAACCAGGCATGCACATAGCGCGGTTCCCGGACACCGGCAAGGCGGTCACCGCACTGCTCGAACGCTGGGCCGCACCGTGGAGTTCCCCCAGGCTCAGACGTGCTGCGGCCAGGTGCACTGCAACACAGGCTACCGGCCCGACTCCCTGCCGGCGGTGCGCCGCTTCGCGGAGGCCTTCGCGGGCTAAGATGCCGTCGTCGCGGGCATGGTACGCGACGACCACGGGGTCATCGCCGCCCGGTACGGGGACAGGCGTCCTCGGCGTCACCTACGTCGGCGCCTACTTCCCGCGCCGCGTGACCTACCACCCGACCTGCCACTCGCTGCGCATGCTGCGCGTCGGCGACCGCCCCCCGCGGCGGCTGCGTGCGGGTCGCCGGGTGACCCGCTGGACCGCCACCCGGGACACCCGCACCAAGCGCGGGAGTCACTGTGCGCGTGGTGGCCGCACGAAGGCCGTGGACACCACAGCAGACGGTACGACGGTACTCGGGCCCGGATGTCGTCGCGCTCTTCGGTGAACGCACCGCCGAATACGGCGCCATGGTGGTCCGCCTTCCGGCCGCCCGGGCTGCTGCCACGCACCGGAGCACGCTCGCTGGTCCCGCCGACGCCGTGGTCGCCACCAGCGCCACGGCTATCGCCCTCACCGGCACCGTCATCCTCGACCACGGCTCCGGCCAGGGGCGCCGAGTCCTGACGCTGCTCCTGGACCAGCACATCCGCGTGGTCCGCGCGGACTGCTCACTTTGACATAGGTGGGATGTATCGTCAGGTGCGAGTCCGGTGAGCCAGCGCCCGTCCTGCTCGCTCGTCCCGAAGCCCGCCCGACGCCGATCAACCGCTCACCGGTGCGTCAGAACCATTGACGCCGAACAGAGTCGCACATACCTTCAAGCGTCGAAGCGCTGAAACAGCGTCCGGGTGACGGATCAAACGATCCGGTGAATGCGATAACTGCCCAGCTCGGTTCACATGTTGACTTTGTCCGTCCACCGAGTTGCCCCTCACCCTTCCTCAACGGATCCATCATCCTCCAACAAGCCAGGAGAACAGGATGCTGATCCACAGACACCCGCCCGCCGGGTGGGGAATCCGTCACCGGGAGCCTGTGCCGCCACATCGCTCCGCAGCTATACATCGGATCTTTTCCGCGGTGTGTGCACTCGTCTTCGCAATGATGGGATCCCTGCTCGTCGCCGCCCCGGCCCAGGCGACGACGTCGATCACCCTCGACGGCACCTCGTCCGGCCGCACCTACGAGGCGTCGGCGCCATCAGCGGTGGCGGCAGGAACAGCAGACTCCTGATCGACTACCCCGAGCCGCAGCGCAGCCAGATCCTGGACTACCTCTTCAAGCCCGGCTACGGAGCCGCCCTTCAGATCCTCAAGGCGGAGATAGGCGGCGACACCAACTCCACCAGCGGGGCCGAGCCGAGCCACCAGCACACACGCGGCGACCTCAATTGCAACAGAGGCTACGAGTGGTGGCTGATGGAGCAGGCCGTAGCCCGCAATCCGAACATCAAGCTCTACGGCCTGGCCTGGGGCGCGCCGGGCTGGATCGGCAACGGCAACTTCTGGTCCGACGACATGACCAACTACCTGCTCTCCTTGCTCGGTTGCGCCAAGACGCACGGGCTGACCATCAGCTATCTCGGCGGCTGGAACGAACGCGGCTACAGCGCCTCCTGGTACAAGGGCCTGCGGTCCGCACTGAACAGCAACGGCTACTCCATGATCAAGATCGTGGGGGCCGACGGCGGCTGGGGGATCGTCGACGACATGGTGAAGGACTCCTCCTTCGCCGCGACCTGGGCATCAGCCCGCGCTGGACGCGGCCCTGGCGGCCTCAGACGAACGGCAAGGTCGAACGCTTCCACCGCACCCTGCTCGACGAGTGGGCCTACCAGCGGCCCTACACCTCAGAAGCCGAACGCCAGGCGGCGTTTCCCGACTGGCTGGACTGGTACAACTACCACCGACCCCACACCGGCCTCGGCGGTCAACCCCCAGCCAGTCGTGTCACCAACCTGCCCGGACAGCACACCTAGCACCCCCAACGCCCTGGCCACCGGTAGCCAGTTGTGGGCCAGCGAGAACGGCTCGCAGGACTACAACGACGGCGCCGCGGCGATGGCCCGCGCCAACAACCGTGACTACATCGACGGCAAGATGACGGCGACCATCAACTGGCCCGTGGTGGCGGCCATGACGCCCAACCTCCCCTGGCCGACGGCCGGCCTGGTCGTCGCCGACCAGCCGTGGTCCGGCGCGTACTCCCTGGGACAGAGCCTGTGGGTCACCGCCCAGACCACCCAGTTCACCGCACCCGGCTGGCGCTACCTCGACCGCTCCACCGGATACATCGGCGGCAGCGCCTCCACGGCAGCCACGTGACTTTGAAGTCGGCCAACAACAGCGACTACAGCACCGTCATCCAGACCACTCAGGCCTCGTCCGCGCAGACACTCACCTTCTCGGTGACCGGCGGACTGTCCACCGGGGCCGTGCACGTCTGGTCGACCAACGTCAACTCGACCGACTCGGCGACTGGCATGGTGCACGCCACCGACATCACACCTTCCGGGGGCACCTACTCGCTCACCGTCCAGCCCGGATACGTCTACACCGTCACCACGACGACAGGGCAGGGCAAGGGCACCGCTGTCAGCCCCGTCAAGGGCTCCCTCACACTGTCGTACGCCGACTCCTACGACAGCTACGCCACCGGCCGTGAGGCCAAGTAACTCCAGGACCAGCAGGGCGCGTACGAGGTCGTCGGCTGCGGAGGGGGGCGTGGCGGACAGTGCGTGCGCCAGATGTCGGCACAGGCGCCGATCACCTGGGCCCCGCTGTCGCACCCCTACGCTCTCGTCGGTGACGTGGGTTGGAAGGACTACCAGGTCTCCAGCGGCGTCCTGCTGGAGAGCGCGGGCTACACGGAACTCATCGGCCGTGCGACCTGGCAGCACTCCTTCGGGCCGGAGGGCCTGGACGCCTACTACCTGCGGGTCAGCGACACCGGTGCCTGGTCCATTCAGCGCAACAACACCGACGACACCTTCGTGACGCTGGCCAGCGGTACGGTCACCGCTCTGGGCACCAACTCCTGGAACAACCTGAGGCTGGGCTTCTACGGCGACACGATCTCGGCGTGGATCGACGGTGTGAAGGCGGGGTCGGTCCACGGCAGCACCTACTCCGCGGGGCAGGCCGGCATCGGCAACAGCCAGGGAGAGACGGGACAGTTCGACAACCTGTCGATCGGGTCGACCACGAAGGTCGTCAGCGCCGGCTCCGGCCGCTGCCTGGACGTGCCGGGCCTCAACGAGAGCAACGGCACCCCGACGGAGATCTGGGACTGCAACGCCGGCGTCAACCAGCAGTGGACCCTGACCTCGGCCAGGGAACTGCGGGTGTACGGCGACAAGTGCCTGGACGCGACGGGCCACGGCACCTACAACGGCACGCCCGTGGAGATCTGGTCCTGCAACGGCGGCGGCGACCAGCAGTGGACCCTCAACGCGAACGGCACCATTGTCGGCGTCGAGTCCGGCCTCTGCCTCGACGCGGTCGACGGACGCACCGCCAACGGCACCGGGCTTCAGCTCTACACGTGCGGCACCGGTGCCAACCAGCAGTGGACGCGCAGCTGATCCGCCCCCCCCAGCTGCCGGGACCGTGTCACCACGGCCCCGGGTTCGATGTCCACCCCGACGCAGAGGAGCAGGACCACATGAACCAAGGGCTCATGAGAGGGGCTCGGAACAGAGCGGCCGCCATGGCAGCCGTGGCTCTCGCACTTCTGGGGCTGTCGCTCGTACCGGTGGCGGCGGCCACCGCCGCCACCGGACCGCAGGACGGCCACGGGTAGGCGCTGACCGCGGCGCACAGCGGCAAGAACGCACAGGTCGAGTCGGCCTCGTCGGCCGACGCGGCGGACGTGGTGCAGAACGCTCCCGCTGACGACCCGAACCAGTTGTGGCAGGCCGTCGCCCAGCAAGACGGCTCGTTCTCGCTGGTGAACATCAACAGCGGCAAGTGCATGGACGTCAGGGGCGCCTCTGCCTCGGCGGGGGAGCCCGTCATCCAGTGGCCCTGCAGCGGCAGGCCCAACCAGCGCTGGACCTTCAACGGCTCGGCCATCACCTCCGTCAACAGCGGCTTGTGCCTCGACGTGTACGGCGGCTCCAGCGGTGACGACGCACCGCTCATCCAGTGGCCCTGCGGCACGGGCAAGAACCAGCAGTGGAGCCTCACCGAACGCCCTCGGGTGGGAGCTTTCGCCCCTGCCGTGACCGCCGGTGGTGACAGCTTCTCCGAGCAGGCGCTGCGCATGGTCGTCCACACCAGCGCTGCCGGTTCCGGGGTGCGGATCCGTGTGTCCAACCTGCGCAGCACCACCGCGCTGTCCGTCGGTGCGGTGGACGTCGCCGTCCGGTCCGGCGGCGCTGCCGCTGTACCCGGCACCCACCACTCGGTGACCTTCGGTGGCGTCGGTAATCCGACCGTCGGCGCCGGTGCGGAACTCACCAGCGATGTCCTCCCGATGTCTGTTCAGCTGGGCAGGACCTCCTGGCGAGCCAGTACCTGCCCGGCGCGACCGGCGCCTCCACCTTCCACCGGGACGCCTACCAGACCTCGTACGAGTCGGCAGCCGGCTCCGGCAACCACGCGGGCGAGGACACCGCCGCCAACTTCACCACCTCCATGTGGAGTTGGTACTACCTGTCCGGCGTCGACGTCGTCCCGGCCGCCGTCACCACCGGAACCGTGGTGACCTTCGGCGACTCCATCACCGACGGTTACAACACCACCTTCGACGCCAACCGGCGCTGGCCGGACCGTCTGGCCGCCCGGCTTCAGTCGGCAAGCGGCGGCCAGCGGCTCTCCGTCGTCAACGCGAGCATAGGGGGCAACATGGTGCGCTGGGACGCCGGCTGGGCACCCCAGGGACTGGCCGCCAGAACTTGGTTCGCCCATGACGCCCTCGGGCAGCCGGGCGTACCAGATGTGATCTTCATGGAGGGCATCAACGACATCAACAACGATCCCTCCCTCACCGCTGACCAGCTGATCGCCGGGTACCAGGACATCATCGCGCAGGCGCACGCGGCCGGCGTGCGGATCATCGCCGGCACCATGCTGCCGTACTCCCTGCTGAACAGCACCCAGTCCGGCATCCGGACCGCGGTGAACGACTGGATCCGCACGAGTGGCGCGTTCGACGCGGTCGTCGACTTCGACGCCGTCTTGCGGGGCCCGAACAACCCCGCCCAGGTGCTCCCCGCCTACGGCAGCGACGACCACCTGCATCCCAACGACGCCGGGATGCAGGCCATGGCCAACGCCATCGATCTGTCCGCGCTCCGGTAAGTGGCCAGGGCGAGAGCAGGCCGGTCAGGAGGCCGTCCCGGTGACCGAAGTGCCCGACTTCGTGACGTGATACGTGACGGTGGTGCCGCTCCAGAAGTGGAGGGTGAGCGTCACCGGGGCACCGTCGGTGAGCGAGCCCAGGAAGGCGGACGTCAGGACGATGGAGCCGCCCTGGTAGTCGGGCGTGAAGGAACTGTTGAACTCCTGGTAGGGAGTCCAGCTCGCCGGGCCCGCGTTGCTGCCGTCGGCGTATTTGGCCTCCATGGTCGCCAGCCGGTCGCCGCGGAACCGCGTCGGGACGGTGAGGGAGGCCGCCGTACCGGTCGCGTCCGAGAGCACCGGTGAGTCGTAGCTGATGACGCTGATCTGCCAGGGGGTGCCTCGCGAGAACCGTGCCTGCATCACAGCGTTCACCCCGTACGCCCTATCGCCGGCCAGTCGGGTGAGAGCGTCCGCCGTCAGGGTCAGCCGGTTGCCCGAGAGGGTGTAGTCCTTGCCGCCGACCAGAGGAGTGCTGCCCTTCCACAGGCCCAGGAAACCGGTCCCGTTGGGGTTCAGTGTGAGCGACTGGGCGGTGATCGGGACGGACCGAAGCACGTAGAGGGTGTCGGAGGAGGCCGTGCCCGAGCGGGTGGTCCAACTCGCCTTGATCAGGTCCATCATGCCGGGGTCCCGCCACTGAAGCGTGGTGCGGTTCAGGAAGGAGCCCGCGTCCCACAGAGCGGTGGTGACGCCGTTGCAGCGGGCCTGATGGCCGAGGTCCTCGAAGTACTTCAGCGCCTCACCCCGCTCGACGGAGTCGGTGTGCGTGTAGTCGGGATAGCTGAGCAGGCCGTACTCGCCGAGGTAGACGGAGATGCCCTTGGCGACGAACGTGTCGTGCATGCGCGTGAAGGCGTCGGCCATGTCCTTCTGCGAGGTGGCGTCGTACGTGGTGCCGCCGGCGATGTTCACGCTGAACGGCCAGTAGCCGTAGTAGTGCACGGTGGCGACCAGGTTGCCGTCGTGGAGCGAACTCATCGTGCCGGCCAGGTCGTCCATCAGGTCCTGCGAGGGCGTGGTGCCCAGCGTGGGCAGGACCAGCAGACGGTTGGCGTTCCCGCCGCCCGAGGAGCGGACGATGCCGTGGAAAGAGGTGTTCAGCTCGTTCAGGAGCTCGGACTTCTGTGTGTCCGTGGCGTTGTTGAACTGCGGCTCGTTGACGCTCTCGAACAACAGGGTGCGCGGCTCGTCCCGGAACGTAGTGGAGATCTGCGACCAGGTCGCCCTGAAGCGGGCGAGGACCTGGTCGTGGTCGGTGGGCATGTTCGCGATCCACTGCCACGAGTCGTGGTGGGCGTTGAGCACGACGTAGAGACCGTCGGCGAGCGCCCAGTCGACCACCTGCCTGACGCGGGTCATGAAGGCGGCGTCGATGGTGTACGGCGAGGCGGCGGACTGATGGTCGGTCCATGTCACCGGGATGCGGACACTGCGAAAGCCCTTGTCGCGGACGGTGTCGAACAGTGCCTTGGTGATGGGCGGGTTGCCCCAGGACGTCTCGTCCGGAATGGCGTCGAGCGTGTTCCCGACGTTCCAGCCGGGCTGCATGGCGGCGACGGCGTCCGCCGCGCCGGCCGGTACGGCGACCGCCGACCGGACCGGGTGCGTGGCGCCCGGGGCCGTGGCGAACGCGGCGCCGCCCGGCAGCCCCAGGACGACGAGCAGCGCCAGCAGCAGCGCGGCCGGCTGCCAGGAACTTCGTATGTGCCGGTGCACGCTCTGTCTCGTGTTCCCGGTGTCCTTCACGTGTCGTCCTTCCGGTTGGCGAGTCGATGCGGACGAACTATCGAAGCGCTTCACATCGCGGCGAAGGTAGCGGTGCACCGCGTTCGGGACAAGGCTCCGGAAGCGAATTCGCGTTCGCCGTTCGGAGGATTTGCGTGCCCCAAGCCGACAGTAGGCCCAACGGCGTCGATGCGCTTCGACAGATC